>CAYMBB010000343.1:0-2406 GCA_964388515.1 uncultured Anaerolineaceae bacterium | reverse complement strand
CGGGGTGACCCGGCCGCGCTGGACGGGCGTGCCGAGGCGGATCCCGGAGAGCTTGTCGCCCAGGGCGCGGGCCACCCGGAGGGCCTCCTCGGCCTCGTCCTTGAACGTGTCGACGAGGACGATCCGGGGCACGTCTGGCTCGAGGTCGCGATCGAAGGCGAGCGCCGCTTCCACCGTGTCGCCGAAGATGAGGACGAGCGAGTGGGGCATCGTGCCGGTCGGGCGCAGCCCCGCCAGGCGCGCCCCGGCCGGGGTCGAGGCGCCGACACAGCCGCCGACGATCGCCGCGTAGTCGAGGACGTCGGTGATGTCGGGATGGACGTGACGGGCGCCGAAGCTGATCACCGGCTGGGGTGCGGCCGCTTCGACGCACTCCCGGGCCGCGGTCGCCCAGCCGGTCGACTGGGCGAGCATCCCCAGGTAGGCCGTCTCGTACAGGCCGAACTGGCGATAGCGGGCCCGGATGCGGAGCACGACCTCCTTCGATTCGAACGTGTCGCCGTCATCGAGCGCCTCGACCGTGACGTCGGCCGGGTCTGCGTCGGCCAGGACGTGGGCGAGCAGGTTCTTCGCCTCGTCGATCCCGCACAGGACGCCGGACTCCCGGCTGAAGACCTCCATGACGACGACCGGGTCGAGCCCCTCGCGCTCGAGGATCCGTTCGGCGCGCGCGAAGTAGACATCGGCGGACTCACCCGACAGGATCTCGTGGGACGGCCGCAGCCGGAGCGAGCCCATCAGCGGCCTCGCCTCCGTCGGTCCACGGCGAGGCTCGACGTCGTCACCTGAAGATCTCCTCTCTGCGCTGCCGTCCGGCACCGGCGGACGGCCGGGTCCCATGGCCCCGGCCGGCGTCACGGGCCGCCCGGGTCGCCATCTGCCGGCGCACCCGGCCCCGGGTCTGGCCGGTCGCCGGCGGGTTTGCCCGCGAGTGTAGCGTACCGCCCGGGCTCGCCTGCCCCGCCGTCGAGCCGGCCGCGACGACGAGCCGTCAGCCCTCCGACGGCGAGGAACGTCGAGCCAACGAGGACGACGAGGGCGAGCAGGCCGCCGATCAGCCGCGTCCGCCCCGCATCCGCCGCGCCGAGCCAGGTGCTCCGGGCCGCCTGCGCCCGCGCGATCGCACCCCGGACGTCGCCGGCCGCGAAGGCCGCCCTGGCCGCGACCAGCTCCCCGTCCGGCTCCCGGCCGGCCAGCCCGATCGTCTCGAGCGCGTCCCGGGCACGCTCCCCGAGCGCCTCGGCAGCGGTGATCTCACCGATCGCCGCCAGCTCGGCCTGGACCTCGGCCAGGGCCGCGCCCGGGCCGGCTCCGCCCTCGAACGCGTCGCGCACGCTCGACGGCAGCTCCAGGCCGGCCGCGCGGGCCGCCTCGTCGAGCGACCGGCGCGCCTGCAGCACGGCGTTCGCCTGGTCCAGGAGCTGCTCCGCCACGTCGTAGCGCCAGGCGTCCATGGCCCGCCGGATGAGCGGCGAGAGCTCCCAGTCGCCCGCGGCCCGGATCGTCGCCTGGTAGGTCCGTCGGGCCACCGCCCGTTCCTCGAGCAGCGACGCCTCCTCCGGGCGGACCACCCAGCTCGCCCACAGGTCGGCGAACCCGACCCCGGTCCGCTCCTCGAGCAGGTCGAGGAGCCCGCGCCAGTCGGGCGGTCCGCCGGCTCCCGGCTCACGGGGCCGGGCCGGGTCGACCGGCTGGTAGGCAGCCTGCCCTGTCGCCGCGGCCGCCCAGACCGCTTGCAGGCTGCCCGGGCCGGCCCGCTCGCCGATCCGGATCGCGAGCTCGAGCGCGGCGGCGTACCCGAAATCCTCTACCTCCGGGGCCTCGCGCCCCACGGCCCCCCAGGCGTTCAGGGGGATGCGCGCCTTCTCCAGCCTGGGCGTCAGCCGGGCGGGCCGGACGGTCACGCCGAGGGCATCGGCGGCGTCGGCCGC
This sequence comes from uncultured Anaerolineaceae bacterium, assembly GCA_964388515.1. GTDB lineage: Bacteria > Chloroflexota > Limnocylindria > Limnocylindrales > CSP1-4 > JAKAHU01. Next base: position 475 of record CAYMBB010000343.1, on the reverse strand, counting down.
GTAGTACGAGGCAAACGCCTCGTTCGCCCAGCGATCGGCCAGCAGGCGCCCGTTGAACCAGGCGTGGGCCGCCTCGTGGAGGACGACGAACGGATCGGCGTAGTAGGCGACCTGGATCGTCCGGGTCCGGGGGTCGAACAGCCCGGCGTAGCCCCCGATCGTCCGGCTCGCCGACTCCTCGACGACGAGCGGCCCCCCGGTCGCCAGAGGCAGCCCGATCGCGGCCCCCAGGACCGGCAGTCCCCGCCGGAACAGCTCGCCGACCCGGCTGGCCCAGGCCGGGTCCTCGGCCCAGCGCCGGAGGGTCAGCTCGACCGGGACGTCGCCGACGGTCGTCCGAAGCGTGCTCGAGACGAGCGAGGCGGGACGGTCGGCGCTCAGATAGGCGTAGAAGTCGAGGGGTCGGGCGAGCGGCCCGGTGCGGAAGACCGTCGAGCCGTTGGCGGCGGTCGTCGGCGGCGGCAGCGTCCCGGAC
>CAYMBB010000342.1:0-2417 GCA_964388515.1 uncultured Anaerolineaceae bacterium | reverse complement strand
GCAGGAGGTAGCCCGCGAAGGGGAAGGTCCAGGCGACCCGACCGAGCAGCTCGGTCGCCGGCACGAGGGCGGGATCGGGCTCCTCGTTCGCATCCCCCTTGGTCTCGAACCAGAGGCCGTCATCGCGGGACACCACCCGGCTCAGCCGGTGGGTGACGGTCGTCCCGCCTGTCAGTCGGACGCTGATGACGTCACCCGGCATGAGGGACGTGGCCGCGACCGGCTCCACGACGACCGCCGCGCCGAGCGGGATCGCCGGCTCCATCGAGGGGCCGCCGATGATCAGAGACTGGCGGCCAGTAAGGGGGGCTAGCCGGCCCAGGACGAGCCCGAACAGGACGACGAGGACGACCGAGACGAGCAGCGCATCCACCAGGTGGCGGAGGAGGTTCGTGGCTGTCAGGTGGCTCATCGTCGCAGTCCCCGGATCCGGGCAGAGGGAGCGTGTTGGGCGGGCGTCCCGCCGGAGGGCGGTGGTCGCGACCCGCCGCGAGGACGGGCCGCGGCCCCGGTGCAGCCGGCGTCTACGGGTTGTTGGCGGTCTGCTCCGCGTCGAAGGTGAAGGTCGTGCTTGTCGACGCTCCCTGGAAGCTGTTGCCGGTCCCGATCGGGAGGGTGGCCTGGAAGCAGAGCGTCTCGCTCGCGCCTGCGGCGAGGGTCCGGTCGCCGGCCTGGGCGCCCTGGGCGTTGCTGCCGAAGGCGGCCGCGCTCAGGGCCCCCGAGTAGAGCGAGGTCCCGTCGAAGGCGGCGCAGCTCGTGCCGAGTGTCTTCACGGTCAGGCTGAGCTGGTCACGAAGGTTCTTGCCGTCGGCGTTCGTGCTCGCGCTGCTCATCGCATAGCGCAGCTGGCCGGTGCCGGCGTTGCTCACGACGAGGCTGCCGCTGACCGTGTCGCCGGGCATCATCGCCGAGGCGGTCAGGACCGCCGTGGCCGGGCTTACCCCGAGCACGACCGTGCCTGCAGTGAACGCGTTCGCGCTGACCGCCGCTGAGTCCGTGAACAGAGCGAGCGAAAACGCTCCCGCGCCGACGCTCCCCAGGGAGAGGGCAAGAAGCAGGACGAGCAGCCCCCGACGCCGGCGGCGGCCCGTATCCCCACGGCCTGACGTTCGATCGTCGTCGGTAGGCGCCATCTCGTGCTCAAGCTCCTCTCGTTGGCCGCCGATGAATCAGGAGGGCGGCGATGATGAATCCGTCCCGGGCAAGCGCCTCGCTCGCCGGCCGACTCGGTTGACCTGCCATGGCGATCCGGTCGAGTGTGGGCGGGTGTTGCCCGTGGGCACCCATGAAAGCCGACGCCGTCAGGGAGAACCATTGGCCCGATCGGGTCACCGGGCCTGGTACCTTCGTTCGGCGCGATCGAGCCCTCCAGCCCCGGAGAGGTACCCGTCGCGGGGCGCGCGTCGTTCCGGCCGATGGGAGGGCGTGACGCCGACGGCGTTACGAGCGCGCGACGAGATCGTCGAGGTAGACGACCTCGAGCCCGGGCAGGGGCCGGATCCGCCGGTCGTTGGTCACGAACGCGGTCGCCCCGGCGGCGCGGGCCGAGGCCAGGTGGACGGCGTCCGCCAGCCCGAGCTCGCCGGCCTCACGGAGCCACGCCGCGTCTGACGCGATCTCGGCCGTCAACGGCACGATCCGCATCGCCATGGACCCGAGCTCATCGGCAGTCCGCTCGAATCGGTCAACTTCCGGCGCCCGCGCCGGACCGGCCAGGATCTCCGCCACGCCGACGGAGGCAAGCACGCCGTCCACCCGGCGGTCCTCGACGGCGTCGATGATCACCCCGGCCAGATCAGCGTGTGTCCCCGCGTCCTCGAGCAGGTAGATCAGCACGTTGCTGTCCAACCCCAGGGCCAGGTGGCTGGAGAGCAACGTCTCGACGGACCATCTCCTCACCTTCACGCCGTCGCTCCTCGGACTCGTCCCGAAGCAGGCGGACGTGCCCGACCGGCTCGCCGTACAGCCCCCTGCCCAGGCCGCGGCGTCGGTGCCGCGGAGTCCGGCGGGGATGGTCACGACGGCGTGGCGCTTATCGTACGGGCCCGAGAGCTGCGCCTCGTCGCGCAGGCGCTCGACCTCGCGGTCGAGCTCGGCATATTCGCGCTCGAGGTCCCTCTCGATCGCCGGGTCCTCCGCGGCCAAGGGGGCGAGCTCGGCGAGGTCGGCGGCGCGCGCGCGGCAGCCGTTCCAGCGCCCGCGCCGGGTGCGGGCGGCGGTGAGCCGCTTCAGCAGGGCTTAGGCGCGCTGGCCGTCGCTCCCCCGCTCCGGGACGGACCCGTCCGCCCCGCGCTGCCCGACCTCCCGCGCCAGGCCGCCGAGGTCATCCGCAGCCCGCCACGCGGACGATGCGCGCGCGGCACGAAGCCAGTTTCGCCCGGCCGAGGGCCCACCTTGAGCGCGTCCGCCGGCGCTCG
>CAYMBB010000341.1:0-2429 GCA_964388515.1 uncultured Anaerolineaceae bacterium | reverse complement strand
CATACGATGGAGGTGTCCTCCTCGGGGGCTCGGAGAGTTGTATAAGAGACAGGCCGAACACCGACCTCGGCTGACCGAGGCGGTGCTCGTCGCGACGGCGGAGCGGCTCGGGGTGCGGCGGATCGCGACCTTCACCCGCCGCCCGATCGCCGTCCTGCGGCCGCGTCATCTCCGGGCGTTCGACCTCGAGCCATAGCGAGCCCGACGGGGCAGGACGAAACGACCGAGGTTTGCGTCGGCGTCGGCCCGCCGGGAGCGTCGGCGTCGGCCCGCCGGGAACTGTGCGCGGTCAGCCCTCGGCGTCGCTCCGCTCGGTCTCGGCGAGCTTGCGACGGCTCATCTCGCGCGTCTTCATGACGCCGCCGGCGACCCGCATCGGGTCGACCTCCGGGCCGCGCTCGGTGGCCGGCAGCCGGCGGGCGCCGCCGTCCGCCGCTGCCTCCAGACGCGCCGCCTCCCGTGCCGCCATCCGCGCCCCGATCGTGGCCTCGTAGCCGTGCTCGGTCGGCTGGTAATACCGCCGGCCGGCGAGCTCGTCAGGCAGGTACTGCTGCTCGACGTCAGCGCCCTCGTAGTCGTGGGGATAGCGGTAGCCGACCCCCGCCCCGTACTCGCGCATCGCCCGGACCGGCGCGTTGCGCAGGTGGAGCGGCACCGGCAGGGCGCCGCGGGCCTGGAGGTCGGCGACGGCGGCCCAGTAGGCCAGCCCGGCCCGGTTCGACTTCGGGGCGGTCGCGACGTACGCGGTCGCCTGGGCCAGGGCGTACTGGGCCTCGGGCAGGCCGACGTGGTCGAGCGCCTGGGCGGCGGCGACCGCGACCTGGAGCGCCCGCGGGTCGGCGTTCCCGACGTCCTCCGAGGCGCTGATGATCAGGCGCCGGACGATGAACCGGGGGTCCTCGCCGGCGGCGATCATCGTCGCCAGCCAGTAGAGCGCGGCGTCCGGGTCGTTGCCGCGCAGGCTCTTGATGAACGCGCTGACCGTGTCGTAGTGGCCGTCGCCGGCGCGGTCGTAGGCCAGGACCCGCTGCTGGGCGGCCGCCTCGACGTGGGCCAGGGTGGGGGAGACGCGGCCCGCCTCGTCGCGACTGCCGTCGTCCTCGGCCAGGGCCACGGCCCCCTCGAGCACGTTCAGTGCCTGGCGCGCATCGCCGCCGGCGAGTCCGACGAGGTGCTCGAACGCGTCGTCGCCGAGCGCGACGCCGCCGTCGGGGCCGAGCGAACCGGCCAGGCCCCGCTCGGGATCGGCGAGCGCCCGCCGCACGACCGTCCCGACCTGCTCGTCGGTGAGCGCCTCCAGGCGCCAGACCCGGAGCCGGGAAAGGAGGGCCGAGTTCACCTCGAAGTACGGATTCTCGGTCGTCGCCCCGATCAAGGTGACCGTGCCGTCCTCGACGTGGGGCAGGAGCGCGTCCTGCTGGGACTTGTTGAAGCGGTGGATCTCGTCGATGAACAGGACCGTCCGGGCGCCATTGAGGGCGAGCTGGTCACGCGCCTCGAGGACGACTGCGCGGACCTCGGCGACCCCGCTCATCACCGCCGAGAGGGTGACAAAGCGGGCGCCGACCGCCTCGGCCAGGAGTCGGGCGAGGCTCGTCTTGCCGGTGCCGGGCGGTCCCCAGAGGAGGATCGAGCCGAGGTGGCCCCGGCCGACCGAACGCCGGAGTGGCCCGCGATCGCCGACGAGGTGCTCTTGGCCGACGAACTCGTCGAGCGTTCGAGGGCGCATCCGGGCCGCCAGCGGCTGGTGCGCGGGCGGCGGCTGGAAGAGCGGTTCCTGGGTCCCCGACGGGGGGCGTCGAGCCGGCATCGTCAGCCGATCGTAGCGCGCCCGGTGCAGGCCGCGGCCCACCGGCTGGGGAGCGAGGATGCGACAGACGTGATCCGGGGCGCGGACAGCTCGGGGGCGGGTGCGGGCAGTTCGCCGGCGGGCGTGCCGGCCGCGACCGGCCGGCCCCGACTACAAGACGTGCAGGACCTCGATCAGCAGGTAGAGGACGAGCATGACGAGCATCAGCCCGCCGCCGACCTCGACGATCCGGCGAACGTCCCGCACGACGTAGGTGTACTCCTCGGCGGCACGGGCGGCGAGCAGGCTGCCCTCTCGGGTCCGGCCGCGCGGGGCCGCCTCGGGGCTGACCGGGGCGCGGCCGCGATTGCGCACCCGCGACTCCTCGGCGCCGCGCTCCTCGGCGACGAGGCGGGCCTCGAGCTCAGCCGCCCGGGCCTCCTCCTCGGGGGTGAGGGCGGTCGAGGGACGGGCGGTCGGAGCGGCCGTTCCGCTCGTCGCCGAGCGCGGCACGGAGCGCTGGGCAGGGCGGCGCTGGCCGGGGCGGGTCGAGCCGCGGGATCGCTTGGCCATCGTGCTGCGGTGTCTCCATCGGTGTCGGGCGCGGGTCGACGAGGTGGACGGGACGCCGGGCGAGAGG
>CAYMBB010000340.1:1320-2438 GCA_964388515.1 uncultured Anaerolineaceae bacterium | reverse complement strand
CGCGGCCCACGAGGTCGCCGAGCCGCTCCGCGACCGGTTCGCCTGAGCCGACGCGCCGGCGCGGACGGGCCAGTCAGCCCACCCGGGCCAGGTACTTGCTCACCCGAGGCAAGTGCCTGGAGGAACCGGCGGTGTCCGACCGGCCGAAATAGTGACCGTGGGTCTTCATGATCGTGTCGATCGAGTCGGCGCCAACGAGCACGATTTCGTACTTGTGGTCGTCTCGATGCGCTGCCTCGAGTTCAGCGTAGGCAGCTGCTGCCTCGGTCGGATCCCGGAACTCGTGCTGGTCCACAAGGGCCTGGGCAGCAAGATCGTAAACGAGCAGGAAGTAGGTGGTGGCCATCGTGCTCCTCGGCGCAACTACAGGAGGGATCGAGCCCGCCGTCGGAGCTCGTCGAACTCCCGATCGAACTCGATCGACATCCCTTCACCCCTGCTGGCGCGGTCCATAGCATAGGCCGAACGCCGCAGCAGTTCCATCAGGACTTCCGGCCCGCTGTCGTCCTTGAGCCCATAGCGGTGCCTCAGTTCGATCTGCTCCACGGCCTCCGCCCACAGGTGCTGGGCCGTCGTTCGCAGCTGCACCTCGACCAGGCGGCCGTGTTTCTCGATCACCAGGCGAACGGCGCGGTACCCGGTCGTCTTCGGTCTCGCGACGTAGTCATAGGTCCTCAGGACCTGCCACTGGTTCCCGACGATCCGTCGACGGACACGTTCGACTGCGTCCTGGTCAGGGAGGATGGCCCTGCAGCCGCCGATGTCCTGCATGCGCGAGAGGTCCATCTGCGGGAACCTGGCGAGCTTGCCGATGATGGCGGGCATGCGTTTCAGGCGCTGTGCCACGATGACCGGCGCGCCCACCGTCTTGACCATGCTTCGGAGCCCCATCACGGCCGTGGTGAGCGGTTGCTGGTGCTCCGCCCGATACGAGAGGGCAATCTCGAGAGCATCGTCCTCCAAGGGGCCCCAGAGGAGACCACCTGCGGAGGACCACGTTCGCAGAACCTCCCCGGCGGCATCGACTTGCGAACGAGAATGGCCGGAAACCGTGAAGCCGGATCGCCCTGGATTGTGAGCCACTGATCCCCCCGCACTCGCTCGGTTTCGTCGGAGAA
>CAYMBB010000340.1:0-1220 GCA_964388515.1 uncultured Anaerolineaceae bacterium | reverse complement strand
CGGACATCGGGGTGGCGGTCGACCGGCTCCTGGGCGGCTTCGTCGAACTCAAGGCACCGGGCAAGGGCGCCCGCCCGGAGCGCCTCACGGGTGCCGAGCGCGAGCAGTGGCTGAAGTTCCAGCGCCTGCCGAACCTCATCTACACCGACGGCTCGGAGTGGAGCCTCTTCCGGGAAGGGCGGCGCGGGACGCCGCTCGTCGCCGTCTGACGACATCCGACCCGATCGCTGGAGCCCTGCCTTCACCCAGGAGTTCCTGCAGCTCCTCTGGGTGCTGGAGGCGACGCTGGCCATGTACCCGGCGCTCGAATCCCTGCTCGACCGGATCGTGGCCGGCCCAACCTTCCCCGCCGCAGACCTCCCGAGGCCGACCGATGCCGAATGCGCCGCCCCCGCAGCGCCGCCAGTGCCCGACGAGCATCCGACGCTTGGCCTCGCCTGATCGTTGTCAGGGCGATGCTCGCCGGGCGACACGTCCTGGTCCCGGCTGGGGCATCATGACACCGTGACCGAGAGCGACCGACCGAACCCACGTGACGACGCCGAGCCCGAAGCCAGCCACCCCACCCAGGCCGCGCCACCGGGCGCCGGCCGAGGGATGACGATGGCCGAGTACGAGGAGGCGATGACGCCGCGCGCCCAGGCCGCCCGAGCCCGCGGGCTGGCCGCCCCGTACATCGCCGGCGGCCGAGACCCTGATCCGGAGCGGGGCCGGCGCGAGGAGCGCTTCTACCTGCGCCTCCTGGTCGCGATGGTCGCCGCGATCGTGCTCGGCGGGTTCGCGATCAGCATCCTCTACCTGCTCCTGACGGGCGGGCGGTGACGACGCCCGAGGGGCGGACGGTGACCGGACCCGGGCTCCCGTCGTCGGCCGTCTCGCCCGAGACCTGGGCGCGCGCCCACGACCAGCTGGTCGAGGACCTCCGGGCCCTGATCCGGATCCCGACCGTCAACCCGCCCGGCGACGAGATCCGCGCCGCCCGCCGCGTCCACGACCTCCTGGCCGACCTCGGCCTCCGGCCCGAACTCGTCGAGCCGTTCCCCGGCCGCGGCTCGGTCGCCTGCCGGCTCCGGGGCGATGGCAGCGGCGGAGCGCCGCTCCTGCTCCTCTCGCACCTCGACGTCGTCCCGGCCCCGGCCGAGGGCTGGACGCACGACCCGTTCGGGGCCGACGTCGCCGACGGCTACGTCTGGGGCCGCGGCGCGGTCGACATGAAGGGG
>CAYMBB010000339.1:0-2461 GCA_964388515.1 uncultured Anaerolineaceae bacterium | reverse complement strand
CCGATGGGGATGGCGCCGATGGCCTACGTCACCTGGACCCGGTTCCTGCGCCATGCGCCGACCCGCCCGGACTGGCCCGATCGCGACCGGTTCGTCCTCTCGGCCGGCCACGCCAGCATGCTCCTCTACTCGCTCCTCCACCTGACCGGCTACGACGTCACGCTCGATGACCTGCAGCACTTCCGTCAGTGGGGCTCGCGCACACCGGGCCATCCCGAATACGGGCTGACGCCGGGGGTCGAGGCGACGACCGGGCCGCTCGGCCAGGGCTTCGCCAACGGGGTCGGGATGGCGATCGCCGAGCGCCGCCTGGCGGCCGAGTTCAACCGTCCCGGCCACGAGGTGCTCGACCATCGCGTCTTCGGGATCGTCTCCGACGGCGACCTCCAGGAGGGGATCAGCTCCGAGGCCGCCTCGCTCGCCGGTCACCTCCGTCTGGGCAGGATCTGCTACCTCTACGACGACAACCACATCCAGCTCGACGGCCCGACCGCGATGGCCTGGAGCGAGGATGTCCTCGCCCGCTTCGCGGCCTACGGCTGGCACACCGAGCGGGTCGCCGACGGCAACGACATCGAGGCGATCGCGGCCGCGATCGGGCGGGCGATCGCCGACCCCCGCCCGAGCCTGATCGCGGTCCGGACCCACATCGGCTACGGCAGCCCGAACAAGCAGGACACCCAGAAGGCGCACGGCGCCCCGCTCGGCCCCGACGAGGTCCGCCTGACGAAGGAGGCGTACGGCTGGGATCCAGGTCGCACCTTCTACGTGCCGCCGGAGGCGCTCGCCCGCTTCCGCGAGGCGGTCCCGCGGGGCGAGGCGCTCGTGGCGGCCTGGGAGGCGAAGGTGGCCGCCTACGCGGCCGAGTACCCGGCCGAAGCGGCGGAGCTCCGGCGCCGGCTCGAGGGACGGCTGCGCGAGGGCTGGGCCGACGGCCTCAAGACGTACCAGCCAGGCGAGGACTTCGCCACCCGCCAGGCGAGCCAGCAGGCGATCGCGGCCCTGGCAGATCCGGTGCCCGAGCTGTTCGGCGGCGCCGCGGACCTCTCCGAGTCGAACCTGACCGACGTCAAGGGCGGCGGCGACTTCAGCGCTGACGAGGCCGGCCGGAACCTGCGCTTCGGGGTCCGCGAGCATGCCATGGGCGCGATCGCGAACGGGATCGCCTACCACGGTGGGTTCATCCCCTACGTCGCCACGTTCCTCACCTTCAGCGACTACATGCGCGGCGCCGTCCGGATCGCGGCCCTCTCCGGCCTCCACGTCGTCTACGTCTGGACCCACGACTCGGTCGGCCTGGGCGAGGACGGCCCGACCCACCAGCCGGTCGAGCACGCCGCGGCCCTCCGGGCGATGCCCGGGCTGTGGTTCATCCGGCCCGGTGACGCGAACGAGACGGCGGCGGCCTGGCAGGTCGCGGTCGCCCGCCGTCGCGGCCCGGTCGCGCTCGCCCTCACCCGCCAGAAGCTCCCGACCCTGCCCGGCACGGCCGAGCGGGCCCGCGACGGCGTTGCCCGCGGGGGTTACGTCCTGCGCGAGGCGTCGCCCGGCCCGCCCGGGGCGCCGCCGGCCGATCTCATCCTGATCGCGACCGGGTCGGAGCTCGCCCTCGCGGCCGGGGCGGCCGAGCTCCTCGAGGCAGACGGGATCCGGACCCGCGTCGTCTCGCTTCCCTGCTGGGAGCTGTTCGACGCCCAGGACGAGGCGTACCGCGAGTCCGTGCTGCCGGCCTCCGTCCGGGCCCGGGTCTCGATCGAGGCGGGCGTCTCGCTCGGCTGGGAGCGCTGGACGGGCGACGGCGGGGCGATCGTGGCGATCGACCACTTCGGGGTTTCGGCGCCAGGCTCGACGATCTTCGAGCGGTTCGGTTTCACCGTGCCGCGCGTCGCCGAGGTCGGCCGGCGGGTCGTCCGCGACGGGCTCCGGGGCCGCGTCCCGACCCTCGACCGGGGCCACGCCGGGCCGCCCGCCGAGGACGGCGGTCGGGGCCGCTGACCGGGGAGGCGGAGATGCGGATCGGATTCGCGGCCGACCACGCCGGGGCCGGGCTGAAGGCCGAGCTGATCCGCCGGCTCGATCAGCTTTCGCTCGGCCACGAGCTCGTCGACCTCGGCGGCGACGGCAGCGACCCGCAGGACGACTACCCCGACTTCGCCCGCCGGCTCGGCCACGCGGTCCGCGACGGACAGGTCGAGCGCGGGATCCTCGTCTGCGGCAGCGGCGTCGGCGCCTCGATCGCGGCCACGAAGATCCGCGGTGTCCGGGCCGCCGTCTGCCACGACACGTACTCCGCCCACCAGGGCGTCGAGCACGACGACATGAACGTCCTCACCCTCGGCGCCCGGGTGATCGGCCCGGAGCCCGCGCTCGAGTGCGCCCTCGCCTTCCTCGGCGCCCGCTTCAGCGGCGAGCCGCGCCATCGCCGCCGTCTCGACAAGGTCCTCGCGATCGAGGCCGAGGA
>CAYMBB010000338.1:0-2469 GCA_964388515.1 uncultured Anaerolineaceae bacterium | reverse complement strand
GCCGACCGTGATCGAGCGCGCGGTGAGGTACGGGAAGCCCTCGTTCGAGACGTCGTCGCGGGTGACCGCGGCGAGGATGTCGCGCGCCCGCGGCCCCCACAGCCCGTAGCAGGCGCGCCCCGAGGTCACGTCGGTCACGAGCACCGAGCCGTCGGTCGGGGCGTGCCTCCGGATCCAGCCCAGGTCGTGGTTCCCGAACGCCGTGCCGGTCACGATCAGGAACCGCTGCGGCTCGAGGCGGGTGACCGTGAAGTCGCACTCGATCCCGGCGCGACGATTCAGGAGCTGCGTGTAGACGATCGAGCCGACCGCCCGGTCGATGTCGTTCGCGCACAGCTGCTGGAGGAAGGCGCACGCTCCCGGCCCGGCGAGCTCGATCTTGGCGAAGCTCGTCTCGTCGAACAGGACCGCGCTCGTGCGCGCCGCGAGCGCCTCGGCCCCGATCGCGGGTGACCAGTGCCGGCCGGCCCAGCCGCGCGGCCGGAGCGCCTCGAGCGCCGCGGGGTCGGCCACCCCGGCCCCGCCGGCATTGGGCGCGAACCAGTTCGGGCGCTCCCAGCCGGACTTCTCGCCGAAGACGGCCCCGAGCGCGGCGAGGCGCGGGTACGCCGGCGAGAGCCGGAGCGGGCGGCCGGCCTGGCGCTCCTCGGCCGGGTAGTGGATGTCGTAGTACGTCTCGTACACCTCACGCGTCCGGGCGAGGGTGAACGCCTGGCTGCGGTACTGGGCCCCGAACCGGCGGATGTCCATCTTCCAGAGGTCGAGCTCGGGCTCGCCGTCGACGATCCAGGACGCCATCTGGCGGCCGATCCCGCCGGCCCCGGCGATCCCGTGGGCGCAGAACCCGGCCGCGACGAAGAAGCCGCGCACCTCCGACTCGCCGAGGATGAACTCGTTGTCCGGGGTGAACGCCTCGGGGCCGTTGATCATCCGGGTGATCCCGGCCTCGGCGATCGCCGGGACACGCCGGACCGCGCCGTCCATGATCTCGGCGAAGCGCGGCCAGTCGGGCTCGAGGAGCCGGCCGTTGAAGTCGGCCGGGATGCCGTCGAGGCCCCAGGGCGCCGGATGGCGCTCGTAGCCGCCCATGCACAGGCCGCCGACCTCCTCGCGGAAGTAGACGAGGTGGTCCGGGTCGCGCATCGTCGGGAGGGTCGGCTCGACGCCCTCGATCCGCTCGGTGAACAGGTACTCGTGGGCCATCGGGATGATCGGGACGTTGACCCCGGCGAGCCGGCCGATCTCGGGGGCAAACATCCCCCCGGCGTTGACGACGACCTCGGTCCGGATCGTCGAGCGCTCACCGTCGCGCTCGACGACGACACCGCTGACGTGGCCACCCGCGGTCTCGATCCCGACGACCCGGGTGTGGGTCAGGATCGTCGCCCCCCGCTGGCGGGCGCCGGCGGCGAGGGCGAAGGCGAGGCCCGACGGGTCGAGCCAGCCGTCGGTCGGCAGGTAGACCGCGCCGAGGACGCCCTCGGTCGCCATGAGCGGGAAGAGCGCCTGCGCCTCGGCCGGGCCGATCAGCTCGAGCGGCAGGCCGAACGTCCGCGCCCAGCCGGCCTGGCGGCGGAGCTCCTCCATCCGCTCGGGCGTCGAGGCGAGCCGGAGCGAGCCGACCTCGTGCCAGGCGGGGTCGAGCCCGGTCTCGGCCTTCAGGCGCCGGTACAGCTCGACCCCGTACATCATCATCCGGGTCAGGGTCACGCTCGAGCGCAGCTGGCCGACGAGCCCGGCGGAGTGGAACGTCGAGCCCGAGGTGAGCTCCGCCCGGTCGAGGAGGACGACGTCGCGCCAGCCGCGCTCAGCCAGGTGGTAGGCGATGCTCGTCCCGCCGACGCCGCCGCCGATGATCACCGCCTGCGCCTGGTCCACCACGTGACGATCCTCCTCGCTGACTCCCAGCTCGCCTGACCGGTCGCCCGATCGGCTCTCTCCAGCTCCCGCGACGGGCTCCAAGATTCCCGGTTATCATTCACGAAATCCAGTTCAACCTTTTGCTCGATACCATAAGAACTGCTGCATGTTCGACCCTTGGCGACTCCGAACGCTTCGCGAGCTCGCAGCACGGGGCACGATGGCGGCCGCCGCCCAGGCCCTGTCGATGACCCCATCGGCCGTGTCGCAGCAGATCGCGACGCTTGAACGCGAGGCCGGCGCGCCGCTCGTCGAGCGAAACGGCCGAGGAGTGCGTCTGACAGTGGCCGGGCGCACCCTGGCGATGCACGCCGAGCGGATCCTCGACGCCCTCCAGGCTGCCGCCGACGACGTCATCGCCCTGGAGGCCGACGTTGCGGGGCCGATCCGGATCGCGGCCTCCGCGTCCGCGGCAGCCGCCCTCTGTCCCAGCGTCATTCGCTCGCTGGCGGAGAAGTACCCTGCGCATCGCATCTCCATGCTCGAGCGCGAGTCGCGCGAGAGCATCGCCGCCCTGCGGCGCGGCGAACTCGACCTCGCCCTCGTCGA
>CAYMBB010000337.1:0-2476 GCA_964388515.1 uncultured Anaerolineaceae bacterium | reverse complement strand
CCGGCCTCGATCCTGATCGACAGCCGGTTCTCGGCCGGCGTCAGCGGGCACGAGTGTCAATGGCCATCTGGAGGTCCCCACCTGTGGCCATGAGAAGTCCCCACCCTGACGGGGGCTCTCAGGCTCGCGGCGTCGGCATCCCCCCTCTCGTGCGGGCTTCCTTCATCCGGTAGGAGTCGCCGCTCGTGACGACCGTGACCGCGTGGTGGAGGAGCCGGTCGAGGAGCGCGACGGCGGTCGTGTGCTCAGGCAGGAACCGGCCCCAGGACTCGAACGGCCAGTGGGACGCGACCCCCAGCGCACGGCGCTCGTAGGCGGCGGCCACGAAGCGGAACAGGAGCTGGGCGCCGACATCGTCGAGCGGCGCGAAGCCGAGGTCGTCGACGATCACGAGGTCGGCCCGCAGCAGGCTCTCGATCAGGCGCCCGACGCCGTTGTCGGCGAGTCCGCGATAGAGCGCTTCGACCAGACCCGCGGCGGCGAAGTAGCGGACCCGGAAGCCCGCCTCGACCGCGGCGTGCCCGAGGGCGATCAGGGTGTGGCTCTTGCCGGTGCCCGCCGGTCCGACGAGGACGAGGTTCTCAGCCGCCCGGATCCACTCGAGGCCCGCGAGGTAGTCGAACGTGGCCCGGGGGATCGAGCTGTCCGCGACCGCGAACTCCTCGAGTGTCTTGTGCACCGGGAAGCCGGCTGCCCGCAGTCTCGCCCGGGCGTTCGAGGCGTCGCGGGCGGCCAGCTCCGCCTCGAGCAGCGTCCGCAGCAGTTCCTCGGGTGCCCAGCGCTGGGTCCTGGCGGTGACGAGCAGCTCGGGCGCGAGGCGCCGGACCGCGGCCAGCTTGAGCCGCCGCAGGGCGGCCTCGAGGTCGGGGGCGAGCGGCGCCGGGGCGGCCGCGCTCACGAGCCGGCCTCGGCCGCATAGGCCGCGAGCGTCCGGATCGGGACGACCGGCACCTCGATCGCGAGTGGGGCGCCGGGTTCGTGGTGGCGCGGGACGCCTGGCCCGGCGGCCAGGATCGAGCGCAGGTCGGCCGCCCGGAAGCGCCGGTACGCGAGCGCCCGCTCGAGACCGCTAACCAGAGCGTCACGGCCGTAGGCGGGCTCGAGGGCGACGATATCGGCGATCTCTCCGGCGAGCCTGGGGGTCCCCGCCGCCGCGGCGGCCCGCAGAAAGGCGGACGCCACCGATCCGAGCCCCAGGAAGGCGATCTCGGCCGGCGTTCGTGGCCGGATCGCCCGGACGGGCAGCGCTGCCCGGCCGGGATAGTGGGCCTCCTGGAGGGAGAGCTCACCCGGGCCGACGAGGCGATGCCTGGCGATCTCGGCACCGTCTGCTCGGACAAGGAGCTCACCGCCGGCGACGACGAGCTCGACTCGGCGGCCGATGTACGACCCGGGCACGCTGTAGCGCGCCGAGCCGTAGCGGACCGTGCGCAACCGATCGACCTTCCGGGTGGCCGTGGGGGTGGGCGCCGGACGCAGCGAGGGCAGCGGCCGCAGGAGCGTCCGCTCGGTCACCAGCCGCTCGGCCGGGACGGCGGCGATCTCGGAGTGAACGGCGGCATTGACCTCGGCGCACCACGCGGCGGCATCGCGGTTCGCCGCATCCGGGCTGTCCCAGCCGCCCGAGGGGACGAGGAGGTCACGCTTGGCGTACCCGACAAGGTGTTCGACCATCCCCTTGGACTCGGGATCCGCGGCCTCGCAGAAGTCGGGCCGGAAGCCGTAGTGGCTCGCGAACGCGACGTACCCAGACGCCGGCACGACGACGTTGGCGACGACGCCGCCCTTGAGGCACCCCATCCGGTCGGCGAGCACGATCGCCGGCACGCCGCCGAGCGTCTCGAAACACTCGGCGAGCAGGTGCAGCGTCGTTGCCTGGCTCTCGTCTGCGGCGAACCGGACGAACCGGACCCGGCTCCAGGCAAGCACCGCGCAGAACACGTGGAGGTCGCCCTCGCTGCCCCAGTCGATGACCAGGTGCTCGCCGGGGACGGGCGCCCACGGCCGGTACGACCGCCGCTCCCGGCGCCAGGCAGCCTTCGCCTCGGCCACCGCCCGCCGGAGGTGCCGGGCCGAGCCGGCGTACCCCTCCGCCCGGCACAGGGGCAGCAGGCGCTTGGCGCTGATTCGGCCGTCGGTCGCCTTGACCCGCTCGGCGATCAGGTCGCGGTACGGGTCGGTGCTCCGTGGCCGGGCTGGTCGCTCCACCGGCGGCCGGTGGCGCCGCTCCACGACCCGGCGGACGGTCTTGTGGGTCGTTCCGCAGAGCGCCGCCGCGGCCCGGTACGAACCGAGCTCGGCGTACGCGGAGAGGATGTCCAACTGTTCCCTCGCTGACTTCACAATGGGCGTCCCTCGGGGTGCTCGATGAGGCTTGACACCGTCATCGTGCCCCCGGGGGGTCAGCCCGGCTGGGTTCGAGGGGTGGGGACTTCTACGTGGCCACCAATGGGGACTTTCTCATGGCCACGGACAC
>CAYMBB010000336.1:0-2478 GCA_964388515.1 uncultured Anaerolineaceae bacterium | reverse complement strand
CTAGGATGTCACCCGGAGGTGCTTCCGATGGGACTCGATCGCGACACGAGCATCACCTGGTACGGCCACGCCTGCGTAGAGGTCACCACCCCCGGCGGGCGGACGATCCTCTTTGATCCCTGGTTCGGCAACCCGAAGAGCCCGCGCGGCGCGGCGTCGGTCGATCGATGTGACCTGCTCCTCGTCACCCATGGCCACGGCGATCACCTGGGCGACGCGCTCCAGATCGCGAGCCGGACCCAGCCGGCCTGGCCGTGCATCCACGAGCTGTCGCTCTGGCTGGCGCGCAACCTCGGGGCCGGGCGCGACGGCGTGATCGGCATGAACAAGGGCGGAACCGCCGAGGCCGCGGGGCTGAAGGTGACGATGGTCCACGCCGACCACTCGGCCGGCGACTGGAACGCGGGCGGCGAGACGACCCTCTACCTCGGCGAGCCGGCCGGGTTCGTCGTCGAGCTCGAGAACGGCTTCCGGATCTACCACGCCGGCGACACGAACGTCTTCGGTGACATGCGCCTGATCCGCGAGCTCTACGCGCCCGAGCTGGCGATGCTCCCGATCGGCGGCCACTACACGATGGGTCCGCGCGAGGCGGCGCTCGCAGTGGAGCTGCTGGGCGTTCGGCACGTGGTGCCGATCCACTACGGGACGTTCCCGATCCTCGCCGGCACGCCCGAACAGCTGCGCTCCGAGCTGGCGGCGCGGGGGCTGGGCGCGGTGGAAGTCCACGCCCTCGAACCGGGCCACACGCTGCGCTGACCTCCTGGTCCGCGGCGGGGCAGCTCCGGGGCGGGAGCGAACGGGACGCTGGCCCGTGGCGGCGGTCGCCGTTCGGCCCCGACCGCACGGCGGCCGTTCCGGAGAGAAGGACTAACCGCGCGTGGCGGCCGGTGCAGGAGGCAAAGCAGGTCGGATCGACCGGCCGTTCCCGGGAAATGTTCTGGGCTGCGGGACGAATCGGGCGAATCGCCCTCCAGGCCGGCGATCCGGGTCGCCCCAACCGGCCGGCCCAGGCGGTTTGTCGCTCCAGGAAGAACGAGGTGCTGGGCACCTGGACCCGGGCCGCGCCAGAACGACCGCCGCACCCGGAACGACCGCCGCACCCGGTCACCCGCCGGCCGATCCCCCCGCCAGTGCGGCGAGCGCCCGCTCGGAGACCGCGTGCGAGTCGGCCGAGAAGAGCACGAACGTCGCCCGCTCGATCGTCGTCGCGCCGGCGAGGTGCTCGCGGACAGCGGCCAGCGCGACCCGGGCGGCCTCCTCGAGTGGGTAGCCGTAGACGCCGGTGCTGATCGCCGGGAAGGTGATCGTCCGAGCTCCGAGCCCACTCGCCAGCTCGCACGAGGTCCGGTACGCGGCCGCGAGCAGCTCCAGCTCCCCCGCCCTGCCGCCCCGCCAGATCGGCCCGACGGCGTGGATCACCCAGCGCGCCGGCAGATTGCCGGCCCCGGTGACGACGGCACCACCGGTCGGACAGTGCCGGTGCGGGCCGTAGCGCTCGCGGAGCTCGGTCATGATCGCCGGCCCGCCAGCGCGGTGGATGGCGCCGTCTACCCCGCCCCCGCCCACGAGCGCGCTGTTCGCCGCATTGACGATCGCGTCGGCCGGGATCGTCGTGATGTCGCCCCGGGTGATCGCCAGCGTGCGCTCACCGATCCGCAGTTCGTCCATCGGACACCTCCACGCTCATGAGTCCACCGGGTCGGCAGCCTGGCCGGATTCGGACGTGGACCGGCGGCTGGCCTGCGAGCGGTCGGGGCGCCGAAGCGAGATCAGCGGACTCGGGACCTGGCCGGCGTGCGGCAGCGGGCCGCCCTCAGCGCCTCGACGGCATACCATCGGGCCATGCAGATCGAACTCGGCGGCCCCACCGACCGCAAGCCACCCTTCCACTACTCGGCCGTCACCCGGGTCTGGTTCTCCGACACGGACGCCCAGGGCGTCGTCTACTACGGCCGCTATCTACCCTACTTCGATTTCGCCCGGGTCGAGTACCACCGTCACCTCGGGCTGAGGAGCCTCCAGGCCGGCCAACACGAGTTCGTCATGCGCGCCTCGAACGTCAGCTACGAGGCGCCGGCCCGTTTCGACGACCTGCTCGAGGTCTTCATCCGAACGACCCGGATCGGGCGCTCGAGCGTCACCCAGGAGTTCGCCGCCTACCGGATCGACGACGACCGCCTGATGTGCACGGCGACCCAGACGCTCGTCCTGATCGACGTCGCGACCCGCCAGCCGATCCCGGTCCCGGACGACTTCCGGCGCGTCGTCGCCCGGTTCGAGGGACCCGGGTTCGACGCGGGGCTCGACCCCGGAACCGGGCGATGAGCGCCCGCCGGGGTCGCCGGGCGCGCCACCGGCCGGCGCTCGGTCCGGGCCAACCACCCAGGCGACCGGCTGCGCGGCGGCTGCTCGTCATCGTCGCCGCCGCCGCCCTCGTCCTCCTGGCTCCCGCGACCGGGACCGGCCTCCCCTCCC
>CAYMBB010000335.1:0-2505 GCA_964388515.1 uncultured Anaerolineaceae bacterium | reverse complement strand
TCCCGGCCCCCTGATCCTCCAGCCAGCCTGACCGACTGGCGAGAGACGACGGCGATGGGCCCGCGCCCGAACGGGGCGCGGGCCCGTCGCGTGCTGACCGGGTTCGTTACCGGACGAGCAACGTGACGCTCGTGGCCGGCACGCTCGCGATGTTCGTGGTCGTGGGGTTGGCGACCGCCCGAACCTGCCAGGCGCCGGCCGTCGTGAAGCGCCAGGTGAGTCGGGCGATACCCGTCGCGTCGGTCCTGGCCGTCCGTGATGTATCGGCGAGCCAGCGGCCGGCGCTCGCCCGGTAGATCACGAACGTCACCGTCCCGGCCGGGAGCGGCCGGACCGTCGCGCTGAAGGTGACGCTCGTCCCGCGGAGGATCCGGCGCGGGGTCGAGGCGATCGGCCGGACCGCGACGGTCTGGCGGACGAGGACGCTGACCGGCAGGCTGGGCCGACTCGTCGGGGTGACCGTCCGGAGCCAGCCATTGCGAGTGAAGGTGAGCGGGATTGTGGCGTAGCCGGTCGCGTCGGCGACGTACGTCCCGACGGTCGACCAGGCATGGAGATCGTCGGAGAACTGGAGGGCGAAGGTCCCGCCGGGGGCGGTCTCCTGGGTGAGCGCGGCCGGCCGGCCCACGGTGAAGGTGAACGCGGAAGGTGTCGGTGGCGTGGTCGGGGCTGGGGGTCCGATCCCGGTCCCGACGATCAGGAGGGCGCTGCGCGCGAGGCCGCTCCACGGGGGGCCGGCCAGGGCGAGGACGATCTCCAGGTCGCTCGTGGGGGGAGCCATGTACGTGAACGTCGCAACCCCGCCGGCCGTGGTCGCCGAGCTCTTATTACTCGGCCCCACGACGGTGCCTGCGCCGGCCGTGCGCATCGTCACGAGGGTCCCGTCAGGAGCCGGGGTACCGCTCGCGTCGCGGACCGTGACCGTGATCTGGGCCGTCCCGCCGGGGGCCAGGTTGATCGGCGAGACGCTGATCGAGAGCGGGTCGTTCAGGCCACTGGGGGGTGGGCCGAGCGAGACGCGTCCGTAGCCGGTCTTCGGGTTCGGTAGGCCCAGCGGCTGGGTGAACGAGCGGAGGGCCGCCGCGAGCTGAGCTGGGGTCCCCAGGCCCGGGTTCGCGGCGAGGAGGAGGGCGGCCGCGCCGGTCGCGTATGGCGCCGCCTGGCTCGTCCCACAGAAGGTGGGGTAGGTAACGGTGGCGGCGCAGTCGGGAGCAACGACGTCGGGCTTGATCCGGCCGTCGAGAGTGGGGCCGATCGAGCTGTACGGCTCGAGCGTGGTGGGGCTCCCGACCTTGACGGCGCCCACGGTTATCTCGCCGGGGTTGCGGCTGTCGGCAGGCGAGGGGAGCGACGGCGTCGGCGTCCAGATCGAGAGGTCTTCGGGGTAGATCATGAGATCGAGTGGCAGAGCCGGACCGCTGTTGCGGCGGACGGCGAGCTCGTACCAACCGGCGGCGGGGGCGGTGAAGTCGAGTGACTCGGTGGGCGGGACGCCCGGACCCTGGACCTCGTCGGCGCCGTCGAGCGACAAGGTCCCGCCGGAGGTGAAGATGTAGAGGCCATAGTCGGCCTGGGGGGTCGTCCACGAGTCGGCCCAGCGCAGCGCCGCCCGGAGCTCCTCGCCGGCTGCCAGGCGCACCCGATCGCCAGTCATCCCAGGGCTGAAGTCGAGCCAGTCCGGATCGGCCGGATCGGCGACGAAGGGACCCGACCAGGTGCTCCGACCGGAGTTGCCGGCCGAATTGACCCACAGGATGCCGCGCTGGACGGCGTAGTCGACGACGGCGTACATGCTGAAGGGCTCGGCATACGTGCCGTCGCCGGGCCCTTCGAAGGTTGGTGCGCCAAAGGAGGCGTTGAGGATCCGGACGCCCTGGGCTGCCATCCAGTCGATGGTATTGAAGGTGTCGACCCAGGACGCCGGGTCGGCCAGGTAGAGCTGGACGCCCGGGGCGACGTCGGCGATCGTCTCGGCGACCGCCGTACCGTGCGAAGCCGAACCGGGCGGCTGGCCCGCCGGGTCGTCGGCCGCCGCGCACGTCGCCGGGCTGGACGAGAAGACGCCGATGGCCGTGTAGCATCGGAACTGGGTCGTGGCCGGGATCTCCGTGCCCAGGACCTGGTCGACTGCCCCGAATGAGTCGATCACGCCGACCCTCACCCCGCCCCCGGTCACTCCCGCCACCTGCCAGATATCGGCGCCGAGGATTCCGACCCCGGCTCCGACCGTCTGAGCCCGGGCGACCTCGAGACGAGCCGGCCGGACGTCCCGGACCCCTGGCAGCCGGGCGAGCTCGTCGAGCGCCGCGGCCGGTACACACGCCTCGCCGAGGCGGTCGCGCGCGCCAAGGAGGCGTCCGCCGGCGCCCGTGCTCGTCCGCTCGATCTGCGCCCGCGCTGTGGCCCTCGTCAGGAGGACCGCCACGTCGACCGGGGCGGCGCCGCGATGCGCTCGTTCTCCGGCCGACGCACTGACGCCGCTCAGCCGCGCATAGACCCGACCGC
>CAYMBB010000334.1:0-2524 GCA_964388515.1 uncultured Anaerolineaceae bacterium | reverse complement strand
GCGGTCCCGACCGAGGAGGCGGTCCCGACCGAGGAGGCGGTCCCGACCGAGGAGGCGGTCCCGACCGAGGTGGCCCCCGAGCCGACCGGGAGGACGAGCGACAAGGCGAGCGCGCAGCCCGCCAGGAAAACGGCCCGGGCCCCCGACCGCTGCCTCACCCGCGGCCCTCCGCCCGCCGCCGATCCTCGGCGAAGATCCGCTCGAGCTCGAACGCCGGGGTCTCCTCCAGCTGGTCGTAGCGGCAGTCGGCCGGCCGGCGATCCGGGCGCCAGCGGCGGAACGTCGTCCCGTGCCGGAAGCGATCCCCCTGGAGGTGGTCGTAGGCGACCTCGCACACGCGCTCGATCCGCAGCGGCTCCCACGACAGGTCCCGGCCGCGGCTCCAGCGGCTCGTCGCCCCGGGCAGACGCTGGCCCGAGGCGTCCGCCGAGCCGGAGTCCGCCCACTCGGCCCAGCCGGCCCACGGGTGGCCCTCGAGCGCGCCCTCGCGCAATGGCGCCAGCTCCTCGACCAGCTCCGCCCGCCGGCTCATCGTGAACGACGAGGTGATCCCGACGTGGTGGAGGGTCCCGGCCGCATCGTACAACCCGAGCAGGAGCGATCCGACGAGCGTCCCCGGGCCATCCTTGTGCCAGCGGAAGCCGGCCACGACGCAGTCGGCGGTGCGGACGTGCTTCACCTTGACCATCGCCCGGCGACCGGGCTGATACGGGGCCTCGAGCCGTTTCGCGACCACCCCGTCGAGGCCGGCCCCCTCGAACCGCTCGAACCAGTCGGCGGCGACCGCCCGGTCGGTCGTGGCCGGGGTCAGGTGGACCGGCGGCTCGGCGCCCCGGAGGACGTCCTCCAGGCGCCGCCGGCGCTCGCCCTGGGGCACCGGCCGGAGATCCTCGTCGCCAAGGGCCAGGAGGTCCCAGGCGACGAACGAGGCCGGCGTCTCGGCGGCCAGGAGGTTGATCCGCGAGGCGGCCGGATGAATGCGCAGCAGGAGCGCCTCGAAGTCGAGCCCGCGCGGCCCGGCGATCACGATCTCGCCGTCGAGGACGCAGCGCTCGGGAAGGTTCGCCCGGAGCGGCCGGTCGAGCTCCGGGAAGTAGCGCTCGAGCGGCTTCAGGTCGCGGCTCTGGATGAACGCCTCGTCACCGTCTCGAAAGACGAGCGCCCGGAAGCCGTCCCACTTCGGTTCGAACAGCCAGCCCTCGCCCGCCGGCAGGCTTGCGGCCGGGCTGGCGAGCATCGGTTCGAGTGGCGGCTCCAAGGGAAGTCGCATGCCGCGACCTTACCACCGCGGAACCGGCAGGGGCCCGCCGCCGTCCGACGACTGCCGGCCGAACGCGCCGACGACGAGCAAGGAACGATATCAGGGACGCCGGGTGCCCCAGCGGCGGACCGGCCGTCAGAGCGGAGGTCTCGAGATGCGCAGGCGATCGATCCAACGGACCCGGCCGGGCGCGGCCGGGATGGCGGCGATCAGTGTCGCCCTGGTGCTCCTGCTGGCGGGCTGCAGCGGGGCCGCGCTGCTCGCCTCGCGGGCGGACGAGCAAGTCGGGGGCGTGACCGGGCAGTCCGGCGGCGCGGTCGAGGGCGGGCCGGGTGCGCTGCCGCCGGAGCTTCCACCGGCGTTCCGGGGCGTGACGGCGGCACCGTCGGCGGTGCCCGAGCCCGCGCCCGGTGCCGACCAGGCGAACGCCCCGCTCCGCGACGAGGCGAAGGTGATCAAGACCGGCACGCTCGCCCTCGAGGTCGCGGACCTCGATCGCGCGCTTCGGGATGCCCGGACGGCGATCGTCGGGCTGGGCGGCTACGTGAGCGGTTCCGACCAGTCGAACAAGGGGGACCAGACATGGGCCACGATCGTCTACCGGATCCCGGCCGCGCGCTGGGACGACGCGCTCGACGCGCTCCACCGGCTGGCGACGAAGGTCGTGACCGAGCAGACGAACGCGGTCGAGGTGACCGGCCAGGTGCTCGACCTCGACGCCCGGATCCGGAACCTGCGGGTGACCGAGGCCGCACTCCAGGCGATCATGGCCCGAGCCACGAAGATCAGCGACATCCTCGAGGTCCAGCAGCAGCTGACGGCGGTCCGGGAACAGATCGAGCAGCTGAGCACGGAGAAGGCCCACCTCGAGGACCAGGCCGCGCTCGGCACGCTCACGGTCTCGTATACCGTCCCGGTCCCCGCCGTCACCGAGACGACGAAGGGCTGGGACCCGGCGGCCGAGGTCGACCGCGCTCTGGCCAGCCTCGTCGGCGTCCTCCAGGGCCTCGCGTCGGTCGGGATCTGGCTGGTCATCGTCGGCCTGCCGATCCTGGTCGCCCTGGCGCTGCTGATCCGGCTCGTCCTGGCCTTTGCCCGACGGCTGCGGCCCGGGCGCGGACCCGGTACCGGGATCCTGCCACCCGCCGTGCCGCCCACGCCGGACGCGCCGCCCGCCCAGTCGGAGACGTGAGCCGGGCACCGGGGCAGCTCAGACCGCGGTGTACTCCACGTACTCCGGCCACCACATGCCGGCATCGACCG
>CAYMBB010000333.1:0-2536 GCA_964388515.1 uncultured Anaerolineaceae bacterium | reverse complement strand
CCTCGAACGGATGAGCTGATCGGAGCGCAGATCGACATGGGCGAGCTCGCGGCGGTCTCGTGGGGTCCGGGACGGATCGATCTCTTCTGGGTCGACCGGGAGCGCGCCCTGTGGCACCGCGCGTTCGCCAACGGCGCCTGGGTCGAGCCCGAGTCGCTCGGCGGGCGGCTCGCCTCCGGACCGGCCGTGACGGCCTGGGGGGTCGACCGGATGGAGGTCTTCGCGATCTTCCCCGACGGCGAGCTCTGGGACCGTTACTGGGACGGCACCTCCTGGCATCCATGGGAATCGCTCGGGGGCGAGCTGACCGGGCAGCCCGCCGCCTCCTCGTGGGGAGACGATCGCCTCGACGTCTTCGCTCCCGGACGCGATGGCCGGACCTGGCACCGCTGGTGGGACGGGACGCGCTGGGTCGACTGGGAGCGCCTCTAGCGAGCATGGAGCAGGTGCCGGGTGGCCGGTCGGGCACCGCCTGATAACTCGCAGCTAAGAGCCCTCCGCTAGCCTGTCTTCGACGTCCGCCGCAAAGGTCGTGCCCCCTTCGCGGCGGACGGACCAGCACGACGGTCGGGACGCTGCACAGAGGGGACGCCCCGACCGCCTCTATTGTCATCGTCGTGCCGCCATCACGGTCGTGGCGCCGGCCTGTCCGGGCGTCACGATTGCGGCGTCGAGCCGACCCACGCTACCCGTCCCACCTTGCCCCAACTCCCGCCCGTCCCGCCGGAGGAGGTCCCGTGGACCCTGCGGCGGCGCGCTGGCGCGCGCTCGAGGCTGACGACCAGGTCGCCGATCAGTCATCGGTCGTCGACCGGTCATCTCCGAATCGGGAGCATGACGGACCGGCCGGGCGTGGCTGGCTGCCGCTCGTCGGCTTCGCCCTCGCCGTCCTCGTCGCGGCGGCGGCGCTCGTGGTCGTCGCGAGCGAACCTGCCCCGACCGTGGCGCTCGACGTGGCCGGGAGCTCGGCCGGGGGAAGCGCTGGGGCGACCGGCCCGGCGGCCGGCGTGGCAGCCGGCGCGTCGCCCGCCGCGCCGAGCCCCGGGGGACTCGTTGTCGAGGTTGCCGGCGCCGTCGCCCGGCCCGGCCTCTACCGTCTGCCGGACGGCGCCCGGGTCGCCGACGCGATCGCGGCCGCGGGCGGCTACGGCCCGCGGGTCGACGCCGGCCTCGCCGGCCAGTTCCTGAACCTCGCCGCGCGCCTGTCCGACGGCGACCAGGTCCGCGTCCCGTCGCGCGACGACCGCTCGCCCGGGCTGCCGGCGGGTGGCGGAACGGCGGCGGCCGCCGGCACGGCCTCGGGTGGCGGAACGGCGCCAGGCGGCGACCCCACCCGCTCCGGGCCGGTCGACCTCAACCACGCCACCGCCGCCGAGCTGGACGCGCTGCCCGGGATCGGACCAGTCACGGCGAAGAAGATCATCGCCGCGCGCGAGAAGCGCCCGTTCCGCTCGGTCGAGGAGCTGCGCGAACGGGAGGTCGTCGGGCAGGCGACATTCGACAAGATCCGCTCCCTGGTGACCGTGCGCTGATGCCCCGCAGCGGATGGCTCGCGGTGGGAGCGCTCGGCGCGGCGCTCCTTGCTCCGGCGGCGCCCGGCGCGGCGCTCCTCGCTCCGGCGCTGCTCGTCTCGGGAGCGGCGAGCGCGACCGGCCGGACGGCCGGCGGGGCGATGATCGTCGGGCTGGTCGGGCTTGCCAAGCTCGCTGGGATCGCTGTGCTCGCCGTGCTCGCGGCGCTGGCGGGCCTCGTCGTGGCGCGCCGACTGCCCGCGGGCAAGCGGCGCCGACGGTCGGCCGGTCCGGGGATCGCGCTCATCGTCGGCGCCTCCGCGATCACGTTCCGGATCGCCGTCGGAGCGATCGTCGCACCGTCGCCGCCCGGCGGCGGCCCGCTGCCGGCCGGGAGCGGGCCGTGGCCGGCGATCGTGGAGTCGGTCGGTGCCCCGCGCGCCGGCCAGCAGCAGGCGACGCTCCGGCTCGAGAGCGGCGGACAGCGGGTCGCGGCCACCCTGCCCCGCTACCCGGCCATCGTCGCCGGCGACCGGGTCGTCGTGGGGGGATCGCTCCGTCCGCCTCCGCCAGACGGCTATGGCCGGTATCTCGCCCGGATCGGCGCGGTCGCGACCCTGCGCGCTCGTTCGCTCGAGCGCGAGCCCGAGCCTGGGGGAACCGGCGGCCCGGCCCGGGCGCTCGAGGCGCTCCGCACGACCTCGGCCGACGGCCTGGCGCTCGTCCTGCCCGAACCCGAGGCTGGACTGGCGGCGGGGATCCTGGTCGGCCTGCGCGACCGGGTCGACCGCGACCTCGCGGCGGCCTTTACGACGGCCGGGGTCAGCCACATCGTCGCGATCTCGGGCTGGAACATCGCGATCGTCGGGGCGATGGTCGCCGCCTTGACGAGGCGCTGGCCGCGCCGGCGGCGCAGCGGAGCGACGATCCTGGCCATCGTTGCCTACACCGCCTTCGCCGGAGGGTCGCCGTCGGTCGTGCGCGCCGCCCTGATGGCCGGGGTCGCGCTCCTCGCTCGCGAGAGT
>CAYMBB010000332.1:0-2542 GCA_964388515.1 uncultured Anaerolineaceae bacterium | reverse complement strand
GGACGAGGACGATCGGGACGGCGAACCCGAGCGCCTGATCGACGTTCGCCCGATCCGCCGCGCCATCGTG
This sequence comes from uncultured Anaerolineaceae bacterium, assembly GCA_964388515.1. GTDB lineage: Bacteria > Chloroflexota > Limnocylindria > Limnocylindrales > CSP1-4 > JAKAHU01. Next base: position 2,472 of record CAYMBB010000332.1, on the reverse strand, counting down.
GCGGGCGGCCTCCTTGGCACCGGCCTGCTCGCCGGCTGGCTGCGCCTCGGACCGATCGAACTGGCGGCCCTGGCGGGCGCGCTCATCGTCGGGGGCTCGACGTTCGTCCCCGAATCCCTGCGCGGGCTGCTCCACCGCCAGATCGGGGTGGGCGCCCTGATGACGACAGCGGCCCTTGGGGCGGTCCTGCTCGGTGAGATCAGCGAAGCGGCCACGCTCGCCTTCCTCTTCTCGATCTCGGAAGGCCTCGAGGGCTACGCCCTCGCCCGGACCCGGCGCGAGCTCCGGGCCCTCCTGGACCTCGTGCCGCCGACGGCCACGGTCCTCCGCGCCGGCAGGGAGGAGACGGTGCCGGCGGGGGCGTTGCGGCTCGACGATCGGATGATCGTGCGGCCGGGTGAGCGGATCGCGACCGACGGGGTGATTCGAGCCGGCCACTCGTCGCTCGACGTCTCGGCGATCACTGGCGAGTCGATGCCCATCGAGGCCGGTCCCGGCGACGCGGTCTGCGCGGGCACGATCAACGGCGGCGGCGCGCTCGAGGTCGAGCCCACCGCACTCGTCGGGGACAACTCGCTCGCCCGGATCGTGCGCATCGTTGAGGCGGCCCAGGAGCGCAAGGGCCGGGGGCAGCGGCTGGCCGACCGGCTCGCTCGCCCGCTCGTTCCCGGGATCATCGTAGTCGCCTCGGCCGTCGCGGTCGTCGGCAGCCTGCTCGGCGATCCGGGCATCTGGCTGCCGCGCTCCCTCGTCGTCCTCGTGGCGGCGGCGCCGTGCGCCTTCGCCATATCCGTGCCCGTCAGCGTCGTCGCGGCGATCGGCTCGGCGAGCCGATCGGGGATCCTCATCAAGGGCGGAGCTACGCTCGAGACACTTGCAGGGATCCGGGTCGTCGCGCTCGACAAGACCGGCACGCTCACGCGCAACGAGCCATGCGTCACCCGGGTCGTGCCGGCTGCCGGGGTCGATGCCGCCGAGGTCCTCCGAGCTGCTGCCGCCCTCGAAGCTCGAAGCGAGCACCCATTGGCCCGGGCAGTCCTCGCGGCTACACCCGATATTCCGGCCGCCGAGGACGTGAAGGCCCTGACCGGCCAAGGCCTGACCGGAATGGTCGCCGGTGTCGAGGTTCGCCTCGGGCGTCCATCCTTCGTCCCGCCTGGCGTGCTGGCCGGGGCCGTGGAGTCGATCGAAGCAGAGGGGGCGACGGTCGTCGTCGTCGAGCGCGGCGGCGCCCTGCTTGGCCTGATCGGGATCCGCGACGAGCTGCGCCCCGACGCCATCGCCGCGGTCCGCGCGATCCGCCGGCTCGGCGCCGAGGTCGTCATGCTCACGGGCGACAACCAGCGTACGGCTGCGACGATCGCCGCCGAGGCGGGCATCGCACGCGTCCACGCCGGCCTGCTGCCGGCACAGAAGGCGTCGCTCGTCGAGGAACTCCGCCGGTCCGGCCCGGCGGCGATGGTCGGCGACGGGATCAACGACGCCCCAGCTCTGGCGACGGCAGATGTCGCCATCGCGATGGGCGCGATGGGCACCGATGTCGCCATCGAGACGGCCGATGTCGCGCTCATGGGCGACGACCTTCGCCACGTGCCGCAGGCTATCCTCCACGCCCGCAGGGCCCGGACGGTCATACGCCAGAACCTTATCCTGTCGGGCTCGATCCTCGTCGTCCTCGTCCCCCTCGCGGCCATCGGCGCGCTCGGGCTCGCTGCCGTCGTCGCTGCACACGAGATCGCCGAGGTCATCGTCATCGCGAATGGGCTTCGTGCGCGCCGGGCAACGCCGCTGCCCGGTGGTGACCTCGGTGCTTCGGGGGAGGCGTCGCGACGCGCTCCTTCTCTGGCGCGACCTCGGGTCGAGGAGTCTTGAGGCCGACCAACGCGGATCCCGTCGACTCAGCCCGGGTTCTCGGCGCCTCGGCGAAGACGACCGCCAAGCGCGACGAGCGCGAGGAGCACGACCGCCCCGCTGATTGCGATGTCGGCAACGTTGAACGTCGGCCAGCGGATGCTGCCGATCCCGAGATCGACATAGTCGAGGACGGCCGAGCGCGACGCGCGTTCCACCAGGTTCGCCAGGCCTCCGCCGACGAAGAGGGCGAGAGCAAGTTGCATCAGCGGCGGGTACTTGCTCCGGAGGAGTCCGAGGACGAGCACGAGCGTCACGGTGCTGAGGACCAGCACGAGTGGGCCGGTCTCGCGGAGCAAGCCGAACGCCGCACCGCTGTTCATCGATGGATAGAGTCGAAGCACGTCTCCGAGGACCGCCACCGGTGCCCGGACCTCCGATCGGATCCAGGCGTCGACGAGCGCGTCGGCCGCGCCGACGCCGAGGATCACCGCGGCATCGAGGCGGCGCCGGGTTCCGTCCCGGGCGCGGCCGCCCCTGCGCGAACGGCCTCGCCCGGGAAGCGTGATGTGCTCCATTGTGTCCGAGCGAACGGGCTCTCGATCAGTCACGGGCCTGGCC
>CAYMBB010000331.1:0-2578 GCA_964388515.1 uncultured Anaerolineaceae bacterium | reverse complement strand
GCGACCGGCCTCCCGGCCCCCCGCCTCGTCGAGCGCGACATCACGACCGATCCGGCCTGGGAGCGGGCGTTCTTCCTGACGATCCCGGTCGTCGAGCTCGGCGAGCGCCGCCTCGAGCTCGCCACGAGCTTCGCCCGCCTGCAGGCGCTCGTGCGGGAGGTTCTCGACGGCCGTCCCGCCGGCGCGCCGAGCGCGGCGGGCAGCGTCGTTGGCGAGGCGGGCCGGTGAGCAGCGGACCGGACCTCACCCTCCTCGTGGCGATCGCCGCGGGGGTCATCAGCTTCCTCTCGCCCTGCGTCCTGCCGCTCGTGCCAGGCTACGTCGGCCAGCTGACGGCGGTCGCGGTCGCCGCGAGCGTGGACGGGGCGCCGCCCTCGCGCTGGGTCGCCCTCCGCCACGCCCTGGCCTACGTGCTCGGGTTCGGGGCCGTCTTCACCGTCCTGGGCGTGACCGCGACGTTCGCCGCCGGCCCGCTCGTCGACTACCTGCCGGTCCTCCGCCAGCTCGGCGGGGCGCTCCTCGTCGTCCTCGGCCTGAACCTGGCCGGGATCCTGACGATCCCGACCCTCGAGCGCGTCTGGCGTCCGTTCGAGGGCGCGGCAGCCAGCCAGCTGGCGGGCGTCAGCGGATCGATCGCCCTGGCCCCGGCCGGCGGCCCGGGCCGGATCGACCGACTCGGCGGCCGGCTCGTCGCCTCCCGGAACGGCTGGCTCGCCTCGTTCGGCCTGGGGGCGATCTTCGCCGTCGGCTGGACGCCGTGCATCGGCACGATCCTGGGCGGCATCCTCGGTCTCGCCGCCACGTCCGGGACGGCGCTCCAGGGTGGCATCCTGCTCGTCGGGTACACGGCCGGGCTGGGGATCCCGTTCCTCGTCGTCGGCGCCCTCTACGACCGGGCCCCGGGGCTCGTCCGGCCGCTGGCCCGCCACGGCCGGCTCGTCTCGCTCGTCGGCGGGATGCTGGTCGTGGCGATCGGCCTGGCGATGATCCTCGACTGGCTCAGCCTCCTGCCGCGCTACTTCACGTTCCTGAGCGGGGTGTGAGCGAGACCGGACCGGTCCCGGGTTCACCCAGCAGCCTGCCCCCCGCGGCCCCCTGATCGGACTGAGGGCAGGCGCGGGGGCCACGGCAGCCCTGCTCGGTTTCGGCCAGCGCAACGCCGGCGGGCACCGCCGAAGCCGAGGCCAGCGCAACGCCGGCGGGGACCGCCGAAGCCGAGGCCGGCCAGGCACCCCAGGCGTCAGAGCGGTTCGAAGCGGAACCGGTCGCGGTCGCGGACGAGCCGACCGACCGGCCGTCGGCGCTCGTGGGAGAGGACGACGATCCAGCTCTCGTCCGCGGCCCGGGCGAAGAGCGACGCCTTCATCGCCACCGAGTCGAGCGGGAAGTCGTCGAACGCGGTCACCCAGCGCGGGTTCGCGCTCCACGGCCGCATGCACAGGTCGCCGAAGAAGGCGAGCGTCGCGCCGGGCGCCCGGACGAGGACCGCCTGGTGGCCGGCCGAGTGGCCGCCGGTCGGGACGACCGAGACGCCCGGGAGGAGCTCGCGCTCGCCCTCGGCCCAGCCCTCCGCCCCCCAGTCGCGGACCAGCCGGAGCTCCGGCTGGTCGTAGCTCGCCACGAGCCGCGGGTTGTCCCCGAGCGCGATCTCCCATTCGGCGCGCTGGGCGACGATCACGGCCCGCGGGAAGGCCCGCCGGCCGTCGGCGTCCAGCAGCCCGCCGGCGTGGTCGAAGTGGAGGTGGCTCATGGCGACGACATCGATCGTCGCCGGGTCGAAGCCGGCCCGCCGGAGCGAAGGCAGGATCGGCTCGCCCTCGACCTGGCGGATCCGGCGCACCTTCTCGTCGAACCGCTCGCCGATCCCGGTCTCGACCAGCGCCCGCCCGCCCGGAGTCTCGATCAAGAGGCAGTTGAGGGCCTGGAGGAGCCGGTGCTGCTCGTCGATCTCGCCCTGGACCTGCTCGTCCCAGAGCATCCGAGGCACCGGCCCGAACAGCGCCCCGGCGTCGGAGCGGAACGTCCCGGCCTGGACGAGCGCCACCGTCGTGCCCCCACCCAGGTCTCGCGACCAGTGGACAGCGTCGTTCAGGGCCATCGCGGCGGGCGGCAGACGCCGGGCGTGGCCGGCGATCGAGCAGGACGCCTCAGCTCGGCCGGGCGGAGGGCCAATCTCATCTCGGCTCGGGCTCCCCGGCCATCCGGCGGCCGGCCGCGAAGTCGGCGTCGAAGGCCGAGGCGGTCGGCTCGCGCTGGCCCTGGTACTTCGAGCCGAGCCCGGCCGAGCCGTACGGCCGCTCGACCGGCGAGGACATCCGGAAGAAGCTGATCTGGCCGATCCGCATCCCGTAGTACAGCGCAATCGGCAGGTTGGCGACGTTCGAGAGCTCGAGCGTCAGGGTCCCCTTCCAGCCCGGGTCGACGTAGCCCGCGGTGGAGTGGATGAGCAGGCCAAGCCGCCCCAAAGAGCTCTTGCCCTCGAGGCGGGCGACGAGATCGTCGGGCAACTCGACCCACTCGAGCGTCTGGCCGAGCACGAACTCGCCGGGGTGGAGGATGAACGGCTCGTCCGGCTCGA
>CAYMBB010000330.1:0-2599 GCA_964388515.1 uncultured Anaerolineaceae bacterium | reverse complement strand
ACGATGGCCGACGCGCTCGCCCCGATCGCCGCCGCCTGGGGGGTGCTGATGGCGATCGCCCCGCTGCTCCAGATGCGTCGGATGATCGAGCGCCGCTCCTCGGCCGACGTCTCGCTTGGCTACCTGGCCGTGCTCGAGATCGGGTTCAGCCTGTGGGTGGCGTACGGCGTGGCCCTCGGGAACCTGGCCCTGATCGTGCCCAACAGCGTCGCCCTGGTCGTGGGCCTGCTGACGATCCTCGTTGCCGTCCGGTACCGGTCCGGCCGCCTGGAGAGCGGCTCGCGGTAGCGGCGCGGGCAGATGCGCGGTTGCCTGTTCACGCTCGCCCTCGGCCTGGCCGTCCTCGTCGGGACGGCCTGGTACCTCCTGCCGGCCGCCGCCGGTGCGCTGATCGGCGTCGCGCTCGTCGCGGCCGGGCTCCAGGGCACCGGGACGGTGGTCACGGTCAGCGCGACCCCGCCGTTCGAGCTGCTCTCGGGACATGCGGACGCCATCCGGGTCGAGTCGACGGATGCGACCTGGGACGGGCTGGCGATCGGCGACCTGCGCCTGGTGCTGGTCGACGTCGAGCTCGGAACGCGGAGCGCGGGGCGAGTCGAGGCGACGCTGTCGGCGGTCCGGTTCAGCGGCTCCGACGGCCGGCCGATCGAGGCCGAGACGGTCGAGGTCGCCGGCTCCGGGGATGCCCCGACAGCGAGGCTGACGTTCGACCCGGCCGTCGTGGTCGGGATGGCCTCCGCGGCGATCGAGGCTGAAACCGGGCGCTCGCCCGACCGCCTGCGCTTCGCCCCGCCCGACCGGGTCGCGTTCGTCCTGCTCGGTCGGTCGGCCAGCGGCCGGCTGGCGGTCGATCAGGCCGGAGAGCTCGTGCTCCGGGTGGCGGGCCGGGCGCCGATCGTCGTCCTTGCCCCTGCGGCCGACAGCCCGTTCCGGCTGGCCGACGTGACCGTGACCGCCGACGGGCAGCTCGTCCTGGGCGGCAGCCTCGACCTCCGCGCGCTCGGGCTGCTCGGCGGCTGAGATTGGCGCCGATGTCGGCGGATGCGGTACCATCCGTCGCGGCATCGTCCGGTCAGCGCGTGACCGGCGGACTCGCGGGCCGGTAGCTCAACGGTAGAGCAGCTGACTCTTAATCAGCTGGTTGAAGGTTCGAATCCTTCCCGGCTCACCACCCTCGCGCCGCGGGTCGCCAGGGCCGACGGGCCCGACCCCCCACGACCGACCCGCGGTCGCCTGCGCTCGCCGGCAGGTGCCTCAGGCCGGGACGAGCCGGTCGAGCGTGTCGGGCAGGTCGGCGAGGTCGGTCAGCTCCGCTGCCCGGGGCAGGTCGCTCGCTTCACCCAGCCGGTTGATCCAGACGCAGGGCAGGCCGAGCCTGGCGCACGGCGCCACGTCGTGGAAGAGCGAGGCCGCGACGTGGACGTGCCGTCCCCGGTCCGCCTCGGAGGCGCGGAAGAACGTCTCCCAGTGACCCGGGGCCGGCTTGTACGAGCCGATCTCGGAGGCGACGACGCGCAGGTCGACCGGCACGCCGATCGCCGCGATCGAGGCCTCGAGCAGGTCCGGGTCGGTGTTCGAGAGGATCGCCAGGCGCCAGCCGCGGGCCCGCAGCTCGCTGAGCGCGCCTGACACCTCCGGGAAGACGGGCCAGGAGGGAAGCGAACGGCCGAGCGCGTCCTCCTCGCCGGGCGGCACGGTCAACCCTTCCGCCTCGGCCAGGCCGGCCAGCGTCTCGGCCATCACCTGGCGATAGGGAATGCCGCGACCGGCCTGGACGGCCGGCTCGATCGAGTGATAGCGCTCGAGCAGCGCGGAGGAATCCTCGTCCGGCCAGAGCCGGGCGAGGGTCCCCCGGATGCCGCCCATCCAGTCCACCAGGGTGCCATAGCAGTCGAAGGTCGCCCAGCGTTCGTTCATGGGCCAAGTATGACCGACCGACGTGCCCTCTGGAGCGGGCCGCGGCCGTGGCGTCCGGCCTCGGTCGGACCCGCCCCGAGGATCGACCGGCGGTCCTCGGCCACCGGTCGGGCGGTCGCTCGGTCAGGCGCCCGGCGGCCGGTAGTCCGGGTGCAGCTTCGCCGCCCGGTCGATCTCGTCGGCGGTGAGCAGGACGGTCGTCGTCACGCTGCCGATCCCGGTCGCGCCGACGGTCATGCTGAGCGCGGCGGCGGCGGCGTTGTCGGGCAGCTCGGCGATCAGGAGGAAGTCCTCCCCGCCGAAGGTCCAGTACTGGGTCTCGACCTTGCCACCGACGCTGGCGACGAGCCGCTCGACCGCCGCGACACGGCTCGTCCCGCCCTCGCGCAGGACGCCGGCGACGCCGGACTGGGTGTACGACGCTCGGAACAGGTACCTGGGCACGAGGCACCTCCCTGAGGCACGGGCGAGGCGCTCCGGTGCATCCGGGCGCCGGTTGCCCGGTGAGGCGTGTTGTACTCCCCGCGGCGGCGGCCGTCAAGAGGCTGGTGATCGAGCCTTGCCCTCCAGCTGATGCGTCCGACCCGCAACCGAATGACCGGGCAGCGAAACAGTTACCGCGCACGGACGCAACCTGCCCGACCCCGACCTGGTGATCCGCACCAGCGGGGAGATGCGGCTC
>CAYMBB010000329.1:0-2611 GCA_964388515.1 uncultured Anaerolineaceae bacterium | reverse complement strand
CGAGTTGGCCGGTCGCGGCGGGCCGCAGCGCCGGGCCGCAGCGCCGGGCCGCAGCAGCAGCGCCCCCGCCCGGGGGGATCAGCGCCCGGATGCCTCGTGCACGTGGCCAGCCACGACCTCGCCCAGGACCGGCAGCGGGATCGCCCCGTGGCGCAGGACCGCGTCGTGGAAGGCGCGGATGTCGAACCGCCCGTCGAGCGCCCCTTCGGCCTCGGCGCGGAGTCGCCGGAACTCGAGCTGGCCGGTCTTGTAGGCGAGGGCCTGGCCGGGCCAGACGATGTAGCGGTCGACCTCGTTGACGATGTTGTTCTCGGCCAGCGCGGAGTGGTCGAGCATGAACTCGATCGCCTCTCGCCGTGACCAGCCGAGGGCGTGCATCCCCGTGTCCACGACCAGCCGGCACGCCCGCCAGGCGTCCATCGAGAGCATCCCGATCCGGTCGAGGTCGCCGCTGTAGAGGCCCATCTCGTCGGCCAGCCGTTCGGTGTAGAGGCCCCAGCCTTCCCAGAATGCGGTGACCCCCAGGTGCCTGCGAAAGTCCGGCAGGCTGGTCACCTCCTGGGCGATCGCGATCTGGAGGTGATGGCCCGGGATCGACTCGTGGTAGGCGAGGACCTCGGCCTCGTAGCGCGGCCGGGTCCACGGCTCGGCGGTGTTGATGAAGAACTGGCCCGGGCGCGAGCCGTCGGGGGCGGGCTGGCGGTAGTAGGCGAGCGTCGAGTGCTTCTCCTCGTGCTCGCCCATCGCCACGACGACGCAGTCGGCCCGGGGCAGGACCCCGAACCAGGCGGGGAGCGCGGCCTTCGCCCGGGCGAGCGCGAGAGCCGCGGTTTCCGCCACCTCGGCCCGGGTCGAGAAGTAGAGCGAGCGGTCGGAGCGCAGGCGCCGGAGCGTCTCGGCCAGGTTGCTCGTCCCGAGCGCGCGCCGACCGAGCGCCTCCATCTCGGCGTTGATCCGCTCGACCTCGCGCAGCCCGGTCGCGTGGAGCTCCTCGGGGGCCAGGTCGAGCGAGGTGTGGACCCGGACCAGCCGGCGATAGGCCTCGACCCCGCCGGGCAGGTGCATCAGGCCCGGCTGCTCCGAGGGACGCGCCCGGGGCAGGATCACCTCGGCCAGGAAGCGCCGGTAGCGCTCGAACGCGGGCCGGATGACGCTCGCCACGACCTCCCGGAGCGCGCCTTCGAAGCGGGCGCACTCGGCGCCGGCCCAGGTCGGCCGGACGGCGGCCAGGGGGTGCATGAACGCCCACTCGTCGTCCGGGCGGGCGGCGAGATCGGCGAGCTCGGCAATCACCCGCTCGACCGGGTCACGGACCGCGACCAGGCCGGCTGCCAGACCCGTCTCCAGGTTCGCGATGTGCGTCTCGACGTAGTCGCCGATCGCGTTCCAGCGCTCGACGAGCACCCGCCCCTCGTCGGGCGTGGTGACCGGCTGGTAGGCCTCGATGTTCAGCAGCTGGACGGGGATCCCCTCGAGGGGGTCGACCGTCCAGAGCTCGAGCTCGCACTCGAGGAGGTCGAGGTCGCTCCGGAGCTGGGCGAGGAGCGCGGCGTGGGTGATCCGGGCCTCCTCGGCCAGGCGCTCGCGATCGATCGCCCGGACCTCGCTCTCGAGGCGCTCGAGGCGGGCCCGGGTCGCCGCCCGCGCCGCCGGCGAGAGGTCGTCGAGCAGGTGGTCGAAGCGCCGTTCGCCGTACGAGGTCGCCTCGATCGGGTGGTCGCGGACGCGGCCCTCCCAGTAGGCGCGGGCGAGCTCGTCGAGGTCGGCGGCGATCGTCGTGGTCACGGGCGTGCATCCCCCTCTGCCGGCGCAGCCCGTGCCCTTGCTGCTGTGGCCGTGGTCTTGGACTTGGTCGTTGCGGTCGAGCTGACGACGGCTGCCGTCGCCGGACTGGACGTGATCCTACCGCGATGTCGGGTCGATCGCACCTTGACCCTTGGCCGCGGTCGGGGCGCGGGCCGGGGACGGCTACGGGCGCCGATCGCCCGTCCCCTTACCGGATGCAACGCCCGGTGCCGACCGGGCTCGTCCGGCCGAAGCCCGGTCTGATCCGGCTGGCGACGTCGACCGGGTTGAGCGCGTAGCCCACCGAGGGATCGCTCCGTGCCTCGGCGAAGACGACCCCGCCCACGGTACCGTCGGCCAGGACAACCGGTCCGCCGCTGTCCCCGCGCTCGATCACCGCCCGCAGCTCGAGGATGTTCCGGGTCACCGTCGCCGTCCCGTACAGGTCCCGGCCGGCGGCCCGGTAGGCGCCCGAGATCGCGGCCGGGATGATCGCCAGCGGTCCGCCCCCGGGGTGGCCGAGCGCGGCCGCCTCGGTACCGCGGGCCGGGGCGGCGGTCGCGAAGCGGAGCGGCGTGGCGCGCACCGCCGGCGCGTAGAGGAGTGCGACGTCGAGCTCCGGATCGAACAGGACGACGCTCGCCGCCGCCCGCCGGCCACCGATCGTGACCTCGGTTCGGGAGGCGCCGGCGACGACGTGCGCGTTCGTCACGACGTACTTCGGGCCGACCACGAAGCCGGTCCCGGTCAGCTCGTAGCCGCACGCCCGGCTCGAGATCTCGGCCGTGCTCGGGATCGCGGCGGCCGCGATCCGGCGGGCCCGGAG
>CAYMBB010000328.1:0-2617 GCA_964388515.1 uncultured Anaerolineaceae bacterium | reverse complement strand
CGGTGATCTCCGCCTTGAGAGGGCGGTGTCCTGGGCCTCTAGACGAATGCGGCGTCGCGGTACGGCAGAGGCGCCGGACCGGCCGCGATGATACCAGCGCGCCGCGAACCGCGGCAAGCGCGGCCCCCGCCGAACCGCGAACGCCGGGGCCCGCGTTCGGGAGGCGATCCCCCGGCTCCCCTACAGGCGGTGGGTCTCGAGGAACGCCCGGACCGCGTCGGCGACCTGGAGGTAGCTCTGCTCGCCGATCACGAGGCCGTAGTGCGAATGGGCCCCGAACGGCTCGTACTCGGCCCCCAGCCACTCGGCCAGCCGCTCGCTCGCCGGCTCGGGGACGTAGCGATCGAGGCCGGCCCCGATGACCAGGATCGGCAGCTCGGCGAACGCCGCCCGGTCCACGGTCACGCCCCGCAGGACCTGGCGGCGGGCGGCCCCGGCCTCGCGCGGCTTCTGGCCCAGGAGGTGCTGGATGCGCAGGACGTCGGACAGGGTCAGGTCGCGGTGGTCGCGCTGGAGCTTCTCGGGCAGCGTCTCCCAGCCGATCAGGCTCTTGCCGTACACCTCGGGGATCTCGCGCAGCTCGTGGGGCCGGGCGGGCACGCGCAGTTCCCGCGGCAGTTCGGCGCTCAGGAGGACCATCCCGGCGACCTGGTGGCGCTCGACCGCCTTGAGCGCGAGCAGGCCGCCCATGCCGTGGGCGACGACCACGACGTTGCTGCCGAACCGGCCGAGGGCCGCCACGACGTCCTCGGTGTACGTGTCGAACGAGAGGCTCGCCGGATCGGCCGACTGCGACCAGAAGTGGTTGCGCAGGTTGAGGGCATGCCCCTCCCAGCCACGACCGGCGAAGTAGCCCAGGTAGCGCTCCCAGAGCCACGAGCCGGCCAGCTCCCCGTGGACGAACAGGAGCGGCCGCCGGCGCGAGCGCCGCTCGGGGAGCCAGGACTCGATGTAGATCCCCCGCTCGGTCAGCTCGATCTCGTCCTTGCGAATCGGCCGGCCGTTCGGGCTCGGCTGCTGGGGGCCCCAGGCCGCGGGTCCCGGAGTCACGTCGGACATGCCGTCCTCACCACTCATGGGGGTTGATCAGCAGGCCGCTCAGGGCCTTGGGGTAAAAGTAGGTCGACTTCTGGGGCATGACATCGCCCTGCCGCGCCACGGCGGCGATCTCGGCGACCGGGGTCGGCTCGAGGAGGAACGCTGCGTCGGCCCCGTCATGACCGGCCTCGACCCAGTCGAGCGCCTCGGCCACCGACTTCGTGTACCCAACCCGCCCCTCGGCCGTGGCGGCCGGATCGACGCCTGCCAGCCGCTCGAGGGCGACCTGGAGGAGCGTCACGTCCAGCCGGCGGAGCGCCTCACCACCGGCCCCCAGGAACGGCTCGAACGCCGGCCGGCGCGCCTCGAGCAGTGCACCGCCGGCACGCGTCCAGAACCCGAACCGGCCCCCGCCGCCGGCCGCCAGGCCGGCCGGAGCGAACCTGCGCTCGAGGTCCGCCCGGTCGGCCGCCCAGACGTCGAACAGCTCGCCGAGCTGCTCCCCGAGCCGCGCGACCCCCTCCTCGCCCAAACCGCGCACGACCCGGTGGGTGGGCAGCACGGTGAGCGGCTGATGGGCCTCGAGGAAGAGCATCAGGATGTAGTCGAAGGCGGGGTCCGCCTCGCCCGGGCGGCTGCGCCGCTGCTCGTCGCGATAGCGGAGCGCGGTCTCGTAGCGGTGGTGACCGTCGGCGATCGTGACCGGACCGGCGCCGGCCAGGGCGGCCAGCTCGGCGACGATCGTCCCCCCCGACCCGTCCGGCGCCGGCTCGTCCTCGGGGACCACCCACAGCCGGTGGCGGGTGCCGTCGTCGTCGACGACGTCGATCTCGGCCGATCGCCCGGCGACCGCCTCGAGCAGGGCCGCCGACCGACCGGCCGGGTCATCATGGAGCCCGATCACCGGGCTGATGTTCGCCCCGGTGGCGCGGATCAGGCGGTAGCGGTCCTCCCTGGGCGCCGAGAGCGTCCGCTCGTGAGGCAGGACGCCGGAGCCGGGCCCGAACGGCTCGAGCCGGAGCCGGCCGAAGAAGCCGCGCTGTGTGCGCTCGACCGCGCTGCCCGGGACCCGGTACGTCTGCTCATAGACGTAGAGCGACGGTCTGGCCTCGTGGTGGAACGTGCCGTCGGCGCGCCAGGCGGCGAGGGTCCGGGCGGCCCGCCGGTAGCGCTCGTCGGGGTCGTCGCCGGGCTCGGCGGTGGGCAGGTCGAGCCGGACGATGTTCTTCGGGTGGCGAGCCAGGAAGCCGGGCAGCTGCGCCGGCGTGATCACGTCGTAGGGCGGGCTCATCACCCGGGCCAGGTCGCCGACAGCCTCGGGGTCGTAGCGCAGGGCGCGGAACGGACGGATCGTGGGCACGGGCTCCTCGTCGGGATGACGTCGTCCCGGCTCGGCGCAGGCCGATGCCCGGCGGACGACCGCTGGGGACTTCGTGCGCATCGTACGACAGCCGCGCCCGGCAGGCGGTCGAACGCCCGCCGCAACCGGCCGGGGCCACGAACGCGAACGCCCGCCCCGCGCCCGGCAGGCCGTCGCCGGCCCGCCGCGCGGTTCGCCCGGGGCGGTGCTAGCCTCATC
>CAYMBB010000327.1:1532-2635 GCA_964388515.1 uncultured Anaerolineaceae bacterium | reverse complement strand
GACAGGGGGCGGCCCGGTGGATACGGGGGGACGGCCGGGGAACGGACCGGGGCGGACCGGAGAACGCGGGGGACGGACCGGGGGATGCGGGGGGACGGACCCGCGCTCACGCCCCCGAGGCCCCGACGGGCCGGGCGAGGACCCGTGCCTACGCCCCCGGGGCCCCGGCCACGGCCGCGCGCGGTTCGAGCCCGACCCCGGCCGCCCGCGCGTCCTCGGCGAACCGAGCCTGCGCCTCCGGCTCGAGCGACCAGCGGCCGACGAACGCCACCAGCCGGCTCAAGCCCAGCTCGGCCAGGGCACCGATGAAGTCGACCCGCTCCTGCCCGACCGGGCGGACACTCTCGTCGCGGGCGTAGAGCGAGACCTTGAGCGTCGCCGGATCGCGGCCGATCTCCTCGCAGCGCGCCCGCACCACCGGGAGCAGCTCGGCGATCCGGTCGGGCCCGATGTAGACGAGGTTCAGCTCGTCCGCGTAACGAGCCGCGTAGCGGAACGTGACGTTCTGGCCGTTGCCACCGATGATCACCGGGATGTGGGGCTGAATCCCCTTGGGTACGTTGATCGCGTCCCGGACGCTGGCATAGGCGCCCTGGTAGGTCGCGCGACCGGGACCGAGCATCCGGGTGATCACCTCGAGGTGGTCACCGAGCGCGTCGAGCCGCTCCTTGAGGGTTGGGAAGCCGTAGCCGTACGCCCGCCACTCGTCCTCCTTCCAGCCGGCCCCGATCCCGAGCTCGAAGCGCCCGTTGCTGAGCACGTCGAGGGTGGAGGCCATCTTGGCGGTCAGGGCCGGGTTGCGGAACCCGGTGCAGATCACCATGTGCCCGAGGCGCACCTGCCGGGTCGCCTGGGCGAGCGCGCCGAGCGTCGTGAACGACTCGAACGTGATCTCGTCGACCGGCTCGGGAACCGTGTGGAAGTGATCGAAGACCCAGAGTGACTCGAACCCCAGCCGCTCGGCGTCGGCGGCCAGCTCGAGTGTCCGCGACCAGGCGGCGGCCGGCTCCCAGCCGGCGTACTCGCACTTCCACCCCTGGGGCGCCATCAGGCCGATCTTCATCTGCACTCCCTCACTCGGCGATGAATCGAACACCAGCAGG
>CAYMBB010000327.1:0-1432 GCA_964388515.1 uncultured Anaerolineaceae bacterium | reverse complement strand
TGGCGAGCCGCCTCCCCCCGCGCCGGCGGCCCGCCATATCATCGCGCGATGAGCACCTCGCCGCCACCCGAACCAGCCGGCCGGGCCGGCCCCATGGAAACCTCCGCCTCAGCTGCCCAGCCAGCCGCACCGTCGACCGAGCCGAGCTTCGATCCCGAGCGACCCCTCCCCGGGGCCCCCGACCCCTGGCAGCCCTCGCACCTGCCGCCCCTGCACCCGGGGCCGCCGTACCTGATGACCCGGATGATCGCCGCCGAGCCCGCGCTCGCCCGCCGGCTTCTCGCCCACCTGGCGGGACCCGAGAGCGGAGCCGCCCGCCTGGCCGCTGCCGTGCGCGAGGCGGCCGCCGCCAACCAGCCGATCGTCGTCACCGGCTGCGGCACGAGCGAGCACGGCGCCCTGGGCGCAGCCGACATCCTCCGCGACGCCCTCCGAACGGCGGGCCTGCCCAGCTTCCCCGGCTCGCCGATCGCCGTCCAGGCCTTCGAGGCCTCCCTCGGCCCCCAGTCGAACGGGCTCCTCGTCGGGATCTCGCACGAGGGCGGGACCGGCGCCACGAACGCCGCCCTCGCGGCCGCCGGGGCCCGGGGCGCCCGGACCGCCCTGATCACGGTCAGCGACCGCTCGCCGGGCGCCGCCCTGGCCGGGATCGTCGTCACCACCGACGAGATGGACCAGTCGTGGTGCCACACGATCGGCTACGTCTCGCCGCTCCTCGCCGCGACCGCGGTCGCCGGCCACCTGACCGGGAGGGCGTCCGACCCGGCGGCCGTGGCGGACCTGATGGCCTCGGGCGCGGCTGCCGCGGCCGAGGCGGAGCGGATCGCCGCCTCGCTCGCCGGTGCCCGGACGATCCTCGTCATCGCCTCGGGGGCGGATCGCACGGCGGCCCGGGAGCTCGTCCTCAAGATCGAGGAGGGCGCCTGGGTGCCGAGCGCGATGCGCGACCTCGAGACGTTCCTCCACGGCCACCTGCCGGCGACCGACGAGCGGACCGGCCTCGTCCTCATCCTGGCCGATCGCGACCGCCGCGCCGAGCGCCTCGCCCGGGCACGGCAGGCCCTGGCCGCGGCCCGGATCGTCGGCCTCCGGACGGCGGCGATCGTCAGCCGCGGTGCGGACGCCGGGCTCGAACCGGGGCTGACGCCGGTCGGCCGGATCGTCGTCGACGAGGCGCCCGGGCTGGCGGCCCCGGTCGCGGCCCTCCTCGGCACCGGCACGGCGCTCCAGCTCCTGGCCGAGCGGCTCTCCCGCGCCTGCGGCACGAACCCGGACCCGATCCGGCGCAACGACGCCCGTTATCGGACGGCCGCTGACGTCGCCGAGTAGGCCGTCGGCCTGAAACGGACAGCCTCCGCCGTCGAGTCGCCGGCGCAGTCGCGTCGGCGCCCGCAGGCCGCCCTCCGGGCTGCGCCGGGGCGCCGGGCCCGCC
>CAYMBB010000326.1:0-2648 GCA_964388515.1 uncultured Anaerolineaceae bacterium | reverse complement strand
GGCTAGCACCGCCCGCCGCGCGGTTCGCCCGGGGCGGTGCTAGCCTCATCACATGCTTCCCCTGCCGACCGCCCCGCGGCCCCTCGCCTGGAGGGTGCTCGTCCTGGCGATCGTCGCCGCCCTCGCCACGACCGCCTGCGGCGCCGCGACCAGGCCGCCCGCTCCGACCCCCGCCGACTTCATCGGCCTCACCCACGAGCTCGCCCTGCGCGGCATCGCCGCCACCGACATCGTCTCCGGCGACGCTGGCTGCGCCGACCGGCGCCTGACGCCGACCGCGATCTCGTTCACCGCCCAGGGCCTCGACCAGTCGACCCCGGTCCGGATCTACCTCTACATCTTCGGCGACCGCGACGCGTTCGAGCGCAACCTCGGCAACGTCGATTCGTGTGCCCGCTCGTACGTCGGCGATCCGGCCGCCTACGAGAAGCTCGAGGTGTCCCCGTACGTCGCCGCCGGGCAGGGCCCGTGGGCGACCGCGTTCCGGGCGGCCCTCTCGCAGGCGCTCACGACGGCCGCCGGGACGGGAGGCTGAGCGAACCCGATGGACGACGCCAGCTGGCCGATCTTCGGCCGCGACGTCCCCGCCGCCGCCTGGCGCCCGACCCCCGAGCTGCGCGCCGAGAGCCGCCTCGCCCGCTTCCTGCGCACGACCGGCGAACCGACCCTCGACGCCCTCCAGCGCCACGCGGCGGACGATCCGGCCTGGTTCTGGGGCGCCGCCGCTGATGACCTCGGGCTCCCCTGGCAGCGCCGGCCGCGCCAGGTCGTCGACCTCTCGCGCGGCCCCGAGTGGGCCCGCTGGTGGATCGGCGGCGGCTTCAACTACGCCGTCGCCGCGCTCGAGCCGCGCACTCGGCGGGAACCGGATGGCCTGGCCCTGGCCTGGGAGGGCGAGGACGGGGAGGTCCGGCGCCTGACGAACGCGGAGCTCGAGGCGTCGGTCGCGCGGGCCGCCCGGATGCTCGCCGCCGCGGGCGTGGGCGAGGGCGACCGGGTCGGGATCTTCCTGCCGATGCTCGTCGAGACGGTCGTCGCGGTCCTCGCCCTCGGCCGGCTGCGGGCGATCTACAGCCCGATCTTCTCGGGCTACGGACACGCCGCGGTCGCGGGCCGGCTCGCCGACTGCGAGGCGAGCCTGCTGATCACCGCCGACGGCTTCCTCCGGCGGGGCAGCGTCGTCCGGCTCAAGGAGACCGCGGACGCGGCCCTGCGCGACGCCCCGACCGTCCGGCGCGTCCTCGTCGTGCGCCGGCTCGGCAAGCGGGCCGGCGACGTCCCGTGGACGCCGGGACGCGACCGCTGGTGGGACGAGGAGCTCGCCGCCGCCCCCGCCGACGCGCCGGCGCAGGCGCCGGGCCCGACCGACCCCGAGACCCCGTACCTGCTCATCTACACCTCGGGCACGACCGGCCGGCCGAAGGGCGCCGTCCACGTTCACGGCGGCTTTCCGGTCAAGGGCGCCCAGGACCTCGCCCACTGCTTCGACCTCGGGCCAGGCGACACGCTCTTCTGGTTCACCGACCTGGGCTGGATGATGGGACCGTGGGCGATCTCGGGGGCGCTCCTTCTTGGCGCCCGGCTCGTGCTCTACGAGGGCGTGCCCGATCACCCCGGGCCGGACCGGATCTGGTCGATCGTCGAGCGCCACCGGGTGACCCATCTGGGCCTCAGCCCGACCGTGATCCGGGCCCTCATGGCCCACGGTCCGGACCCGGTCCGGGGGCACGACCTGCGCACGCTCCGGGTCCTGGGCTCGACCGGCGAGCCGTGGAACCCGGAGCCCTGGTGGTGGTACTTCCGCGAGGTCGGCGGCGGGCGCTGCCCGATCGTCAACTACAGCGGCGGCACGGAGGTCTCGGGCGGGATCGTCGGCTGCAACCTGCTCACCCCGATCAAGCCCGCCTCGTTCGGCGGCCCCTGCCCGGGCACGATCGCCGACGTCGTCGACGCCGACGGACGGAGCGTGCGCGGCTCGGTCGGTGAGCTCGTCATCCGCCAGCCCCTGCCGGGGATGACCCGCGGCTTCTGGCGCGACCCGGAGCGCTACCTCGAGACGTACTGGTCGCGGATCCCCGGCACGTGGGTCCACGGCGACTGGGCCGAGGTCGACGCCGACGGCTACTGGTACATCCACGGCCGCTCGGACGACACGCTCAAGGTGGCCGGCAAGCGGGTCGGCCCGGCCGAGGTCGAGAGCGCCGCGGTCGCCCACCCGGCCGTCCTCGAGGCAGCCGCGATCGGGGTCCCCCACGAGATCAAGGGCGAGGCGATCGTCGTCTTCTGCGTCCTGCGCCCGGGCGAGACCGACGCACCGGAGCTCCGCACCGCGATCGGCGCCCGGGTCGCCGACGAGCTCGGCCGGGCGCTCCGACCGGAGGCGGTCGAGGTCATCCCGGCGCTCCCGAAGACCCGCTCAGGCAAGGTGATGCGGCGGGTCGCCCGGGCCGCCTACCTCGGGCTCGACCCGGGCGACCTCTCGGCCCTCGACAACCCGGCCGCGGTCGAGGCGATCCGGGCCCTGCTGCGCTGAGGGCCGGTGACCCTGCCTCAGACCACCCGCAACCCGAGGATCCGCCGGGCGATGACCAGGCGCTGGATCTGGCTCGTCCCCTCGCCGATCTCGGTCAGCTTCGCGTCGCGCAGGT
>CAYMBB010000325.1:0-2655 GCA_964388515.1 uncultured Anaerolineaceae bacterium | reverse complement strand
GCATCGACGAGGTCGTCGTCGCCGACGTCGACGCCGGTCGGGCGCAGGCCGCGGCGAAGGCGATTGGGGGCAACGTCGCCGGCTCGGTCGAAGAGGCGCTCGGCCGCGCCGACGCGGCCCTGATCGCGGCCTCGACCGATGCCCATGCCGGCCTCGTCCGGGCGGCCGTCGAACGCGGCCTGCCGACCTTCGTCGAAAAGCCGCTGGCGTTCGATCTGGCCGAGACGGTCGATCTCGTCGATCTCGTCGAGCGGACCGGCGTGTCCGTCCAGGTCGGCTTCCAGCGCCGGTTCGATCCGGCCTACCTGGAGGCCCGCCGGCTCGTCGAGTCCGGGGGACTCGGGACGGTCTACCTCGTCCGGCTGATTGCCCACGATCACGAGCCGCCGCCCGAGACCTACATCCCGGTTTCGGGCGGGCTGTTCCGCGATTCGTCGATCCACGACTTCGACGCCCTGCGCTGGCTCACCGGGCTGGAGGTCGACGAGGTATACGCCGCCGGGAGCGTGCGCGGCTTTCCGGTCTTCGCCCGGTACGACGACATCGACACGGGCGCGGTCATCCTGCGGCTGTCCGACGGCACGCTCGGGGTGCTCAGCCAGACCCGCCACGATCCGCGCGGCTACGACATCCGGATGGAGGTCGTCGGCTCGAAGGACAGCGTGGCGGTCGGGCTCGCCGGGCGGACGCCCCTTCGCTCGCTCGAGGCCGACGGCCCGGCCTTCCCGGGTCCGGCCTGGACGACGTTCCTGACCCGCTTCGAGACCGCCTACCGGAACGAGCTGCTGGCGTTCCTGCGCCTGGCGCGGGGGGAGATCGCGAGCCCGTGCACGGCCCGCGACGCCCTCCAGGCGATGCGCATCGCGGTGGCCGCAGGGCGCTCGCTGGCCGAGCATCGGCCTGTCCAGCTGGCAGGCATCTGAACGGGGCCTTCGGGCCCGGAGATCGCCGAGGAGGTGAGACGGATCGACGTTTCGAACATGCGGGGCCGCGGGGGCCCCGACCCGACAGGGATCGACGTTGCGGAGGAGGAAGCATGAAGCTCCACAAGTGGCTCTCGTTGCTCGTCCCGGTGGTTCTCGTCGTCAGTGCCTGCTCGAGCACGAGCAGCCCGGGCGCCTCTGGCGCCCAGAGCGGCGTCAAGCTCACGATCGCGGCCGTCCAGGGCGTTGAAGATGCCGGTCTCAAGGCGCTGGCGCCGATGTACACGCAGAAGACCGGGGTCCAGATCCAGATCGTCGAGGCGCCCTACGCGGACCTCTACTCGAAGCTGGTCAACGCCTTCCAGGCCAACGACGCGACCTACGACCTAGTGATGATGGATGACCCGTGGATGCCCAAGTTCGGGACTGACGGGTCGCTCTCGGACCTCGGGGCGCTGGGCATCGCGAAGGATCCCGACATCGCCCCGGTCGTCTGGGATGTTGGCACTTGGCCACCGCCGCGGGGAGCGGTGCCCCCGAGCGAGAAGAGCAAGCCCCAGCAGCTGCTCGGCGTGACGATCGTCGGCAACGTCGAGATGTTCATGTGGCGCAAGGACCTCACCCCGAACGGGCCCGCCTCGTACGACGAGGTCCTGGCCAATGCGAAGGCCCAGAACAAGCCTGACCTGGCCGGCTACATCATTCGCGGCAAGGCGACCAACCCGGTCGTGGCAGACTTCCTGCCGATCCTGTGGTCATTTGGCGGGGACGTGTTCGATGACAGCTGGAACGTGGTCTTCGACAACCAGCAGTCGCTGGCGGCCGTGAAGTTCCTCGTCGAGGACCTCAAGGCCGTCGCCCAGGCCGACCCCGCCAGCACCGACGCGGCAGACCGTGACCGGATCATGGCGATCGGGCAGGGCTACCAGTCCTCGGTCTGGCCGGGCGAGATCAACACCGCGGTCCTCGATCCGAGCTCATCGAAGGTGATCGGCAAGGTCGGTTTCCAGCCGATCCCGAAAGGTCCGAGCGGCCGGGGCGTGGGCATGATGGGCAACTGGATGCTCGGCATTCCGAAGGCGTCCAAGAACCAGCAGGCCGCGGCCGACTTCATCAAGTGGATGCTCCAGGCGGACACCCAGAAGACGTACGCCCAGAACAACGGCATCCCGTCGCGCACGAGCATCCTCAAGGATGCCGAGCTCAACAAGACCAATCCGTACTTCTCGGTCCTCGCCGACGCCCTCCAGGCGCCGCCGAACTGGCGACCGCGGACCGACCAGTGGAATGCCGTCGAGACGATCCTTGGCAACCACCTGAACGCGGCCCTTGCCGGCCAGGAGTCGGCCCAGGATGTCGTGACCAAAGCCTCGGCGGAGATCCGGACGCTCATGAAGGGCGCTGGATATCCGACCCAGTAGACCGCCGGTGAGGGTCTCCGTCGTGGTGGCGTGCGGGCGGCGTCGGCCACCCCATCGCTGGCCGGATCGATGACTCTCGCCGAACGGGTCCGGACCAACTGGTTCGAACGGAGCCGGCAGGAGCGACTCGCGCTGCGGTTGCTCCTGCCGACCTTCGGCACGGTCGTCGTCGTCGCCACGCTGCCGTTCATCCTGGCGGTCATCCGGTCGCTCACCTCGAACAGCGGCCAGTTCGTAGGCCTCGACAACTTCAGCCGCGCTCTCGGCAACGGTCAGCTCTACGAGGCGGTAAAGCAGACGGGGCTGTACGC
>CAYMBB010000324.1:1290-2671 GCA_964388515.1 uncultured Anaerolineaceae bacterium | reverse complement strand
ACCTCGTCTGCAATCGCGCCGACCCCGTCAGCGCGCCCACGCTGCTGGTGGCCGGGGTGGCGGCGGCCAAACTGGCCGGGGTGGCCGGGCCTGCCTCGGGCACGGGAAGCTCGACGAACCACTTGGCGAACCGGCCGAACAGGTGGTCCTGGTCGATCGTCTGCGGGGCGCCCCGGTCGCGCAGCTCGGGCGGCCGGTCGGCGGTCAGGACGACGAGCGGAACCCGGCCCTGCCGCGCCTCGACGACCGCCGGCGCCATGTTCACCGCGGCCGTCCCGGACGTGCCGAGGATCGCGCTCGGCCGGCGCGTCGCCTTGGCGATGCCGAGGGCGAGGTACGCGCCGGCGCGCTCGTCGAGATGGAGCCAGGTCCGGATTGCCGGCTCCGCCCGGAGGGCGAGGGCGAGCGGCGTCGAGCGGGAGCCGGGACAGACGACGACATCGCGGACGCCGGCCCGGACGAGTTCCTCGACGAACGCCCGGAGCGGGGCGGCCGGAGTTGCCGGCGCGGCCGACGGGGCGGCCGGAGTTGCCGGCACCTCCGGCCGGCCAGGCATGCGGCCTGGCCCGCTCACCGCTCCAGCCTCCCGAGCGCCGAGGCGAGCGCCTCGAGCTTCATCTCCGACTCGGCCCACTCCCGGTCGGGATCGGAGTCGGCCACGATGCCGCAGCCGGCGAACAGGCTCACCCGGTCGTCCTCGACGACCCCGGACCGGATGGCGACGACGAACTCGCCGTCGTCGTGCCGGTCGAGCCAGCCGAGCGGCCCGGCATACCAGCCCCGGTCGAGACGCTCCTCGGCTGCGATCAGCTCGAGGGCCAGCTCGCGCGGCGCCCCGCCCACGGCGGGCGTAGGGTGCAGCCGTTCCACGAGCGAGAGGATGCCGGCCTGCTGGCGGAGGCGACCCCGCACCTCGGTCGCCAGGTGCTGGACGTGACGGAGGGTGACCACGGCCGGCTCCGCGGCGACCTCGAGCTCCTCGGCCAGCGGGGCGAGCGTCCGGCGCAGCATCTCGACCACGACCTCGTGCTCCTCGCGGTCCTTGGCGCTGGCCAGCAGCTCGGCAGCCAGGCGCTCGTCCTCGGCCGGGTCGGCGCCGCGACCAATCGAGCCGGCGAGGGCGATCGTCCGGAAAGTGCGGCCCTCGACCCGCACCAGCCGCTCGGGGGTCGCCCCGAGGAACGTTCGCCCGTGGCGGGTGATCGCGAAGATCGTCGACTCGCGGGCGGTCACCTCGAGCCTGCGGAGGGCGACTGACAGGTCGACCGGCGCAGGCGCGACGAGATCGACCCGCCGGGCGAGGACGACCTTGTCGGCGCGTCCGCGCCCGACCGCGCCGGCCAGCCGACCGACCGATGCCCGCCACTCGGCGGGCGCGGGC
>CAYMBB010000324.1:0-1190 GCA_964388515.1 uncultured Anaerolineaceae bacterium | reverse complement strand
CGCCGCCCAGAGCTCGGTCAGCTCGCGGGTCGCCGTCGGCCCGTCGGCCTCGGCCCCGTCGCTCGGAACGACGACGTTCGCCGTCAGCCATGCCGCGCCACCGTCGATCGTGACGAGCAGCGAGGGCAGAACGAACCGGCCGCGCTCGAACCCCCGCCAGGCCGGCGCGTCGGACGGTTCGGGGCGGAACCCGAAGCCACCGATCAGGAGCGGCCCGGTGCCCCTTGCTCCCGATCGGGCGCCAGGCTGGGCGGCGGGCCGGGCGGCGGGCCCGGGCCACGCCGGCGCATCGGCCGTAGCACCAACCGTTGGGCCGACGGTGGCGTCAACGACGGACGCCCCGTCGAGCAGAGTCCGCCAGGCGAGGGCGGCCTGCCGGAAGCGGGCCGGACCGGCCGGCTGGATCGTCCACGCGGCACCGATCGCGACGAGGGCGAAGCCGGCCCCCGGCTGGAACCAGAGCACGGGCTCCGCGCCCGCAGCACCCGCCGCGCCCGCCGCGCCCAGCACCCGGGCCGCATCGAAGAGGGCGATCGGGTCGTGCCACGGGACGGCCAGGGTGACCGAGACGAGGGTCTGGCGGCCACGGGCGCTCGCTCCGTCGACGAGCGGCCGGAGGACCCGCTCGAGCTCGCCCGCGGACGGCCCGATGGCGGGAGGTGCGTCGCTGACCTGGAGCGTCATCGGGGCGGCAGGGTCGCGATCCGCTCGTCGGGCACGCCGACGCTGCGCAGGAGGAGGGCCCGGAGGGTCGGGTAGGCATCCTCGAGCCGACCGGGCTGGTCGGCCAGCAGCCAGCGCACGACGATCTCGTGGAGCGCCCCGAACCAGGCCGCCCCGGCGACCCGCGTGTCGAGCGGCGGGATCAGGCCGGCCCCGACAGCCTCGTCGAGATAGCGGGCGATCAGGCCGGCGAACCGCTCGTGCAACCGGTCGATCTGGCGACGGAACGGTCGACCGGCGCCGGGCGCGTCGATCAGCAGCAGGTGGGCCATCGAGCGGTGGCCGGCGAAGGTCCCGAGCACGACCCGGAGCGCCGCGTCCGCCTGGGCCACCGGATCGACCTCCTCGGCCACCGCTCGCTCCACCTTGGCCACGAGCCGGTCGGCGGTCGTCTCCATCAGCTCGAGGAAGATCGCTTCCTTGGTCGGGAAGTGGAAGTAGACCCCGCCCTTCGAGGTGTCGGCCTG
>CAYMBB010000323.1:0-2685 GCA_964388515.1 uncultured Anaerolineaceae bacterium | reverse complement strand
CCTGCTGGAGGGCCGGATCGTCGCGCAGGGTGCGCATCAGCCGGTCGTCGGCGTAGACGATCCCCTCGACCCGCATCCCGCGCCGCTCGTCACGGGCAATCCGCCAGCGGTACGGGTCGAGCCGCTCGATCTCCAGGGGCGGCCCGGCGGCCGGGACAGTCCGGGCACCGGGACCGGTCGGGCTGGTCGGGGCGCGTGATTCATGGGCTGCGCGTGCCATCGTGACCGCCTCACACGTCGAGGTAGGCGGTCAGCGTCCAGCCGGCCCCGGACCGCTCCACTCGCAGGTCGTGGTACGTGGCGGACTTCACCCCGACTCGAGGCCGGGCCGCGCCGTCCTCGAACCGGGCCAGCCGGATCGCGCCGTCGAGGCGCCACGTCCACGAAGCCTCGTCGCCCGGATTGCCGGATGGCGGCACCTGCTCGAGGCGCTCGACCCGGGCCTCCACGAGCGCGGCCCGGCGCACCTCGGCCAGACCGATCAGCTCGTTCAGCCACTCGTAGGCCAGCCCGACCAGGTCAGCGGCCTCGAGCTCGACCCGCTCGGGCGGCAGCTCCCGGGCCCCGGCCGGGACGTCTGCCGCGAGCTCGGCCAGCGCCGCGGCCGCCTCACCGAAGAGCGCCGGCAGGTCAGGGGCCTCCACCCGCAGGCCGACGTCGGCGGTGTGGGAGAGGATCTCGTGGCGGGCTGCGGCCCTGGTCATGACCGCTCCTCCCCGGCCGTCCGGCCGCGCTCATCCCCGGGCGGCGTGCCACGTTCCGGCGGTGAACCGTGCTCGGGAGATCGTGCCCCGGCGGTCAGGAGCGACGCCACCTCGTCGTCGTCGACCTGGTCGAACCGGACGTAGAACTCGCCGACGGCGAAGAACGGCTCGGGCGTGGCAAGGACGACGACCTCGTCGGCCACCGAGCGCAGCCGAGCGACCGATTCGGCCGCCCCGACCGGGCTGGCCACGATCACCTTCGCCGCTCCGGCCGCCCGCGCGGCGAGGACCGCCACGTGCATCGTCGCCCCGGTCGCGATCCCGTCATCGACGAGGATCGCGGTCCGACCCCGCAGTTCGACCGGCGGCCGCCCCCGCCGCAGGGCGCTCTCGCGGCGGCGAGCCCGGGCGATCTCGTCATCGGCGGCCCGACGCAGGTAGACCTCGTCATCGCCGACGAGCTCGCGGGCCCAGGGTTCGACGAGAACCGTCCCGTCGGCCGCGACCGCCCCGATCGCGAGCTCCGGCTGACCCGGTGCCCCGAGCTTGTGGGCGACCAGGACGTCGAGCGCCAACCCGAGCGCCCGGGCGACCGTGGCCGCCACCGGGACGCCGCCGCGAGGGATTCCGAGCACGACCCCCCGGGCCCGGAGTGCCTCGCGCTCGCCGAGCGCGACGAACCGCTCGGCGAGCCGGCGCCCGGCCTCCTCGCGGTCGGCGTACGGCAGCCCCGGGATGCGGGGGGTGAACCAGCCCATCGTCGTTCGTACCTCGTGCCTCGGGCACGCCTCGTGCGGCTCCTCGCCGACCAGGGTCAGCTGCCCGGCTCGGCCGGCGAGTCGGCGCCGGCGGCGCCCTCTTCCTCGGCCTCCCGGGCGTACTCCCGGGCCAGTTCGGCCAGCTCGACGAGGCGGGCCTCGACAAGCCCGTTCACCGAGTCGGCCGGGTAGGTGCCATCCTCGCCAGGTTCACCGGCCGGCCGGCCGGTGAGGAGGGCGATCGCCTCGTCGACCGTCTCGACCGCGTAGACGTGGAACCGGCCAGCCTCGGCGGCCTCGACCACGTCGCGCCGGAGCATCAGGTTCTTGCGGTTCGCGGCCGGGATGACGACCCCCTGCCGGCCGGTCAGACCGCGCGCGACGCAGACGTCGAAGAAACCCTCGATCTTCTCGTTCACCCCGCCGATCGGCTGGACGGCACCGTGCTGGTTGACCGAGCCGGTGATCGCGAGATCCTGGCGGATCGGCAGGCCGGACAGGCTCGAGAGGAGCGCGCAGAGCTCGGCCAGCGAGGCGCTGTCGCCTTCCACCCCGCTGTAGGACTGCTCGAAGACGAGGCTGGCGTGGAGCGTCAGCGGGCGCTCGGCCGCGAATCGCCCACCCAGGAAGCCGGCCAGGATGAGGACGCCCTTCGAGTGGATCGGGCCGCCCAGCTCGACCTCGCGCTCGATGTCGACGACGTCGCCGCGGCCGAGCCGGACCCGGGCGGTGATCCTGGTGGGCATCCCGAACGCGAGTTCCCCGAGCTGGGTGACCGACAGCCCGTTCACCTGGCCGACCCGGGCCCCGTCGGTGTCGATCAGGATCGTGCCCCGCCGGATCGCTTCCTGGACTCGCTCCCGGAGCCGGCCCGCCCGGCGCAGCCGGGCGTCGATCGCGCGCTGGACGTCGTCGGCGGTCAGATGCTCCTTGCCCGCGTCGCCGGCCCAGTGGTCGGCCTCGCGGACGAGGTCGCTGATGCTGCGCATGTGGGTCGACAGCTTCTCGGCGTCGCTGATCAGCCGCGAGGCCTGCTCGATCACCCGGGCGACCGCACCCCGGTCGAGGGGCCGGATTCCCTCCCGGCGGGCGATCGTGCCGATCAGCTGCGCGTAGAGCAGGTCCGTTTCGGGGCTTCGGTCGATCTCCTCCTCGAAGTCGGCCTGGACCTTGAACAGCTCGAGGAAGTCGGGATCGTGCTCGCACAGCAGGTAGTACAGGAG
>CAYMBB010000322.1:0-2699 GCA_964388515.1 uncultured Anaerolineaceae bacterium | reverse complement strand
GCCAGGCATCGCGCCGCGGCGGTCCAGGAAGGCTTCGACACGATCTGTGCCGCGCCGCTCTTCGACGGCGATCAGCCGATCGGCGTCCTGAACGTCTATCACGACCGGCCGCACGAGTGGACGTCGGACGAGCTCGACACGATGGCCGCCTTCGCCACCCAGGCGAGCATCGCCATCCGGATCGCCCGGAACTTCGGCCAGATGGCGACCTGGGCCGCCCAGCTCCAGTCGATCCAGCAGCTCGGCGTCCGGCTGGCCCGGTTGTCGACGGTCCGCGAGATCGGCATGGCGATCGCGACCGAGCTGCGCCAGCTCATCGACTACCACAACGTCAGGGTCTACCGCCTCTACGGCGAGGACCTCCTCCCCGTGGCGATGCAGGGCCAGGTCGGGGAGTACATCGACGAGACGCCGGAGCAGCTCAAGACGCAGCTCGGCGTCGGGATCACCGGCTGGGTGGCGCTCCACAAGGTCCCCCAGCTCCTGCCCGACGCGGCACGGGATCCACGCGCGAGCACGATCCCGGGCACCGAGCCGGACATGGCGGAGTCGATGATCCTCGCCCCGATGCTCTTCGAGGACGAGGTGCTCGGCGTCGTCGTCCTGTCCAAGCTCGGCATCGCTCAATTCACCGACGACGACCTCCGGCTGCTCGTCATCTATGCAAGCTTCGCGGCGCAGGCGATGGCGAACGCGGACGCGACCGAGCGCCTCCGGGCACAGTCCGATCGGCTCGAGCGCCAGCTGGAGGGTCAGCGCGTCCTCCTCGGCGTGACCGAGTCGATCCTGACGCTCCTCGACCCGAAGCTCGTCTTCGAGCAGATCGCCGACCGGCTCGGCGTGCTCCTCGGGTACGACAACATCGCGATCGACGTCTGGGACGCCGAGGCCCGCGAGCTCCGGCCCCTCGCTGCGAAGGGGAGCAACACCGACCGGTTCCTCGCGCCGTGGGCGCCCGGGGACGTCGGCCTCGCCCACTGGGTGCTCGAGCACAACGAGCCGCAGCTCGTCCCCGATCAGACCTGCGATCCGCGGGTGAGCAGGCGCCACGGCGGGGGCCCCCGTGACGGGAGCCTGATCGTCGCGCCGCTCCGGGGCCGGTCGGGCGCGATCGGCGTCCTCACCCTGGAGCGGCTCGGCACGGCGAACGGCTTCACCGAGGACGAGTTCGAGCTGGTCAAGCTGTTCGCGGCCCAGGTCTCGATCGCGCTCCAGAACGCGGAGCGACACTCGGCCGTGGAGGTCCGCGCGCGGACCGACGACCTGACCGGCCTCCTGAACCGCCGGACGTTCGAGGAGTGGCTGGCGAGGAGCATCGACTGGGGCGAGCCGTTCAGCCTCGTCATGCTCGACCTCGACGACTTCAAGCTCGTGAACGACAGCCTCGGGCACAGCGCCGGCGACCGCTTCCTGCGCGAGGTCGCGAACGCGATCGTCGCCGTTGGCCGCGAGACGGACCGCGTCTTCCGCTTTGGGGGCGACGAGTTCGCGATGATCCTGCCCGGCACCGGCGACGACGGCGCGAGGGGCGTGGCCGAGCGGATGCGGCGCGCGGTCGCGTCGGTCAGTGGCCCGGAGACCGGCTGGCACGCCGAGGGAGTCCGCGCGAGCGCGTCGATCGGGGTGGCGAGCTTCCCGGCCGACGGTCGCTCCTAGACGGAGCTCGTCGTCGCCGCCGACCGGGCCTGCTTCGTCGCGAAGCGCTCCGGCGGCGATCGGATCGCGACCGCGGTCGAGGGCCTGGCGCTCGCCGCCGACTTCATCCTCCCCCAGACGACGCCCGTCGACGCCCCGTCGCTGGCTGTCGGCTGAGCGGGCGGGTCGATCGGCACCGGGAGGCGGGGCGGCGCCCGTAACCCCCGCGCCCGTCCGGGCGTCAGAGTCTCGGCATGGATCGACCGCGCTGGGCCGTCGTGGCGCTCGCACTCCTGCTGGCGATCGGCGGCATCGGTCTCGAGGGTTGCTCGCCGTCCCCGACGGGCCCGTCCGCACCCGGCACCGCGGGCGCGGTCACGGCCTCGCCGCCATCGTCCGGGTCGTCGCTGTCGTCGACCCCGTCGCCGTCGCCGACCGCCTCGACGGCGCCGGTGACCCCGTCGCCCACAGCCGTCCCCTCGCCCACCTTCCTCGCCTACACGGTCGCCTCGGGTGACACCCTCACCTCGATCGCCCGGCGCTTCGGGACGACTCCGCGGAGCATCGCGTTCTGGAACCGGGCGACGTATCCGAGCCTCGATCCCCTCTCCCCGACGTACGAGCCCGATCGGATCGAGGTCGGCTGGACGCTGTCGCTCATCCCCGGCGTCGTCGTCGACGAGGAGGATCTGCCGGCCCCCTCGACGACCCCGCTCCCGTCCGTGAGCATCGCGCCGGGCCCCACACCACGGGCCGACGGCAGCAGCCTCCTCGTCTCGAACGGCTCACGGGACTCGACGGCCGTCGCCCTGAGCCGTTCTTCCGGCCGCCATACGGCTCGCAGGACGAGGCTCGCGACCTCGAGCCCGTGACGCTCGGCGAGCTGCTCGGCCGGTAAGGGAGGGCGTCCTCGCCCTGGGCGGGTGGCGTTTACCGGCCGCGCCCGGAGCATGTTCGGTTGCGCGCCGATACTTCGATTTCGTACTACGATCTCGCAGTAGTTTGGCGTGGACGGACCGGTCCGAAAACCCGGCGGTATCCTCGCGTGCGCGACGACGCTATCC
>CAYMBB010000321.1:0-2713 GCA_964388515.1 uncultured Anaerolineaceae bacterium | reverse complement strand
CTCCCGCGTCGTCAGCCCGCCCAGCGTGCGCAGGGTGAGCGCCACCCGGGCCTCGGGCGAGAGCGCGGGGTGACAGCAGGTGAACATCAGCCGGAGGCGATCGTCCGCGAGCGGGCTCATCCCGTCCTCCGATCCTTCGTCCGGTCCCGCGAACGGCTCGACCGTCGAGAGCTCGGCCTCGACCGCCGCCCGCCCGAGCTGGGCCTGCTTGGCGGCGAGCACCTTCGTCCGCCGGAGGCGATCGATCGCCTGGTTCCGGGCGGTGGTCGTGATCCAGGCGCCCGGGTTGTCGGGGACGCCATGGACCGGCCAGCGCTCGAGCGCGACGACGAACGCCTCCTGGACGGCCTCCTCGGCGAGGTCGAAGTCGCCAAAGACGCGGATGAGCGTCGCGACTGCCCGAACCCGCTCGGCGCGGAACAGGCGATCGACGACCTCGTGCGGGTCAGCGGGTCCCGGCAATGGCCTCGGCCGTGTCGCCCGACGGCAGCTCGAAGATCGGTCGGACCTCGATCGAGCCGTCGAGTGCGCCGGGGATCCGCGCCGCGACCTCGATCGCCTCGTCGAGGTCCCGGGCCTCGATCACGTAGTAGCCGCCCAGCTGCTCCTTCGTCTCGGCGAACGGGCCGTCGGTGGTGAGGGTGCGACCGTTGCGCACCCGGACGGTCGTCGCCGTCGAGGACGGCTGGAGGGCCTCGCCGGCCTTGAACAGGCCACGCTCGGAAATGTCGCGGGTGAACGCGTTGTAGGCGTCCATCATCCCCTGCATCTGGTCCATCGGCACGCTGCCGGTCGGCTCCTCCCCGTAGATCAGCAACAGATAGCGCATCTGGTCCTCCTCGGTCGGCTGGCGGCGGTCAGGCGGGCCGCTCTACCGGGACGACGAACGGAACCGGTCGGAATCGACATCGGCGTCGTCGGTGATCGTCCTCGATCCGCGGCCGGCTGTCGATGGCCCCTGTCGCGTTCAGGGCTGCCGGCCCGGCGGGAGGTTCGCGACCCGGCTGAGGCAGCCGCCGCGTGGGCGGAACTCGAGGCTGCTCGGGGGGTCAATCGCGATCACCAGGTGGTGCTCGCCGTGGCGGCGTCGATCGTCACAGTCGGGCGCCGTTGCCGGCCCGTTGACGCTTGATCTGGTAGAGGGCGGCGTCCGCCCGCGAGGTGATCGCCAACGGCCCATCTCCGGGCTCTGCGCAGGCGACTCCGACCGATGCCCGAATGCGTCCCGCCCCCGGTACCTCCGCCTCGACGTGGTGCCCAAGTCGTGTCTCGAGCGCCCCGGGGTTGCCGCCCGTCAGGAGGGCAGCGAACTCGTCGCCACCCAGCCGGTAGACACGGTCCTCGGCACGGACACTCGAGCGCAGGGCGGCGGCGATCGCCCGCAGCGCCCGGTCGCCGGCCGGATGGCCGAGCGTGTCATTCACGGCCTTCAGGCCATCCACGTCGACTATCGCCAGGAGAAGCCCGCTGGCCCGCCGCCGGTCGACGAGCGGGGCCGCCAGGTCGTTGTCGAATGCTCGACGGTTGCCGAGACCGGTGAGGGGGTAGATGAACGCCTCGGTCCGTCGCAACGATGACGCTCGCCGGCTCCGTTGGAGCCGCTGCTCGACCCGTCGGAGGTCGTGGCGCTGGCGGGAGGCCAGCAGTGACGTCGTCAACCCGACCAGGACGCTGACCGTGCCCTCGGTGACGAGCATCGTCACGTCCTGGCCGGTCGGGTCGCGATCCGCGACCGCCACGATCAGGAGCCCGAAGAAGGTGACGGCGAGCGTCACGAGCGTCATCCGCCGCGACGCGAAGAGTGCGGCCGCCAGCACGAGCGCGACGTAGCCGCCGAGGTAGGGACTGCTGATCGCGCCCGTCGTGGCCGCGTAACCCGTCTGCAGGGCGATCGCCGCGACGAGCGCGACGTGCGCGATCGGGCGGGTGAGCATCTGGCTCGGCGCGACCAGCAGGGCGACGGATCCCAGCCCGGTCGCGGCGAGCAGGGCGCCGTGAAGGCTCGCCATCGAGGGAGCGATGACGAGCGGCCAGGTCAACAGCTGCACGCCGGCCGCGAAGAGACCCAGCAGTCCGAGCACCCGCCCCAGGCTCACCGGCTGGGGCCAGGTCATCACCTGACGTTCGACCCGGAGCACCGTTCGAGCGAGCCGCGGACTTCGGACGCCGCGTCCGGTCCTGATGACGGCCGCACGGTCGGAGGGCCCCGGGCGGCTCACGGGCGCGCGGCGCCGGGCGGCTCACGGTCGCCGGGACGACCGTCCGCTATGGGGCCCACGACGGCGAACGCGGTCACACCGTTCCTCCAGCGTTCATATCCGAGCGTCGAGTGCCTCACGCACCTTCCGGACGAGGCCGTCGGCGGTGAAGGGTTTCGCCAGGTAGGTGTGCGCTTCGAGCGCGGCAAGGTCCAGGGAGCTCGATTCGGCGTAGCCCGAGGTGAACAGGACGCGGAGCCCGGGGCGGACGTCTCGCAGTTGCTCGGCCAGCTCCGGGCCGCTACGGCCCGGCAGGACGACGTCGGTCAGCAGCAGGTCGATCGGCGCCGGATGGGCCGCCGCGACGGCCAGCGCCTCGGTCGCGTCGCCGGTGGCCAGGACCCGGTAGCCGTGGTGCTCGAGCACGGTACGCATTAGGTCGCGGACCGCCGCTTCGTCCTCGACCAGCAGCACCATCTCGCCCCGGCCCTCGGTCCTCGCGGGTGGTTCGGGGG
>CAYMBB010000320.1:0-2741 GCA_964388515.1 uncultured Anaerolineaceae bacterium | reverse complement strand
CCACGAGCTCGACGCCCGCATCGGCGCACGCCGCCCGGAGACGGGCATCGGCGGTCGCCAGCGGGAGCCCCCGGACGAGGGCAAGGGCAAGGTAGGTGGCATCGTAGGCCGTCAAGTCGTGCGCGCGGGCGACCTCGAGCACGCTCCAGAGCGCGGTCGAGAGCTCGACCGGGGCGATCTCGACCGGGAGCGCCGCGAGCAGTCCGCGCAGGCGGGCCAGGTCGGTCGTGTCGAGCCGGCCGCGCCGCTCGGCGGTGCGCAGCGCGTTCGCGACCTCGAGCGGCCAGTGCGCCGGCGCGAGGGCGTCCTCGCGCTCGAGGCGGTCGAGGACCGCGTCGGCGACCGGGCTCGACTCGTCGTCGAAGCACCAGGCGAGCGTCACGGAAGCGTCGATGACGAACATCAGCGCCGGCCCTCGTCGATCAGCTCGCGGATCGTCACGCCGCGCAGCGCGTGCCGGGCCCGGAACGCGCGCAGCCCGGCCACCGCGTCGCGGACGGCCGGGGCCCCGGTCCGGGTCGGGGGAACGAGCACGGCGACGGGCACGCCGTGCTTCGTGATCGTGATCGTCTCGCCGCCGGCCACCTCGTCGAGGAGGCGGGGCAGGTTGGTCTTGGCCTCGTAGGCGCCGACTCGTCGCATCAGAGCTCCTTCGGACTGGTCGCAGACCAGTCTAGCAGCTCTTGCGACCGGCCGGCCACCGGCCGCCCACCGGCCCCTTGCGGCGGCAGGACCGGCGTGGGACGATCACCGCCGACGCAGCTCCCGCTCGTCCCAGCGGAGGAAGGTCGTGACCCGTCTCCAGCGGCGCCGGTTCAGCCAGCCAGCCGAGGTTCGGGTGATCCCACGAGGCCGGATCGACGTCGTCGAGCTCGACGACTGGGTCGTGGGACGGTTCGCCTTCGAGCCCGGCTGGCGCTGGTCGCGCGACGTCGGCCCGATCGCGGGCACGGCCACCTGCCAGTACCACCACCTGGGGGCCGTCCTGTCCGGTGCGCTCCTGGTCCAGATGGACGACGGGACGGAGCTCCGGCTCGAGCCGGGCGACGTGTTCGAGATCCCGCCCGGCCACGACTCCGAGGTGATCGGCGACGAGCCGTGGATCGCGCTCGACTTCGCCAGTTCGCGCACGTTCGCCCAGGCAGCCGAGCTACGCGCCGAGCGCACCCTCGCCTCGATCCTGTTCACCGACATCGTCGACTCGACCCGCCACGCCGAGCGCCTGGGTGACCATGCCTGGGCCGAGCTCCTCGCCCGGCACAACGAGATCGCCACGCGCGAGCTCGACCGCTTCCGGGGCCGGACGATCAAGTCGACTGGCGACGGCGTCCTCGCCCTGTTCGACGGCGCCGAGCGCGCCGTCCGGTGTGCCGCCGCGGTCTGCCTGGCCAGCCAGTCGATCGGCCTCGCCATCCGGGCCGGAATCCACACCGGCGAGGTCGAGATCGGGGGCGGAGACGTCCGGGGCGTCGCCGTCCACCACGCGGCGCGGATCATGAGCCTCGCCGGGCCGAGCGAGGTCTACGTCTCGGCCACGACCCACGACCTGCTCGCCGGCTCCGAGCTCGTCTTCGCCGACGCGGGGGTGCACGAGCTCAAGGGCCTGACCGGGAAGCGACAGGTGTTCCGGCTCTCGGCTCCGCCGGCCTGAGCGGGCGATAGCGCAGGGGCCGCCGCCGAGGCTGGCCAGAAGGAGGAGGCGATGGAGCCACGCCTGCTCCAGCACGACGTCCGGGGCAACGGCGAGCCGGTCATCCTCGTCCCCGGTGGCCTGACCGGATGGTTGTCCTGGATCCCCCACCAGGATCGGCTCGCCGGCCGGTACCGAGTGATCCGCGTCCAGCCGATCCACAACGAGCTCGGCTCGGCCGGCCTGCCCGGTGATCCGGGCTACACCGCCGAGGTCGAACGCGAGGCGCTGCGCCTGACGCTCGATGCGCTCGGCCTCGAACGCCCGCACCTCGTCGGCTGGTCGGGCGGCGGCAAGGCGGCGCTCGAGTTCGCCACCGAGTACCCCGCCCGGGTTCGCTCGCTCACCCTGGTCGAACCGGCCGCCTACTGGGTCCTCGAGCAGCTCGGCGACCGGCTCGACGACGTCCGCCGCGCGAACTCGCTCGTCCACGGGCTGTTCGGCCGCCCGGTGAGCGAGGACGACCTGGCCCGCTTCCTCGAGCTGGCCGGCTTCGTCGGCCGGGCCGAGGATGCGCCGGCGCACCCGAACTGGACCCGCTGGCTCGGCCACCGGATGGCGCTCTCCTGGCAGGGCGAGGAGGTCGACCATCCGAAGCGCTCGGTCGACGAGCTGGCGCTGGTCAGCTGCCCGGTCCTCCTGACCAAGGGCACCCGGACCTCGGACTGGCTGAAGCGGCTGGTCGACGTCCTCGGCGAGCGGCTGCCGGATGCGACGGTCCTCGAGTTCGAGGGGGACCACGCGCATCACATTCAAAGCATCGACCCCTTCCTGGCCGCGCTCCAGGCGCACCTGGCGCGGGCGGAGGAAGCCCGGCCGGCCTGAAGGCGCTCTCGAATCGGTCCTTGTGCCGGAGCTCGCTCGGCGGCGCTCAGGGCTGCCGGGAGACCGGGGCGAGCGTTCGCCGTCCGGGTGCGCTCCCGCCTCGGCCAGGCTGCCCTGGATCCGGTGGGGCAGCTCGATGTAGGTCTGAATGAGGCACCCGATCGATCGTCCGCACGCCCGCGTAGGCGTGACACCCGGATTGATCAGCCGCTCGTCGGCTTCGTGG
>CAYMBB010000319.1:0-2768 GCA_964388515.1 uncultured Anaerolineaceae bacterium | reverse complement strand
CCCGCGGGCTGTGTCGCTGGAGGGGGTGGCGCTACCAGGTGGCCCGGGGCCTGAGCGCCCTGAGGGCGGAGGAGGGCACGGCGCCGGTGAACCGCGAGGATCTCGAGGCGGATGACGAGGCGCTCGCCGACCGGGCCCGCGAGGCGGAGGCGGCCCGGGCGGCAGGGACCGGACGCGGGCCGGAGGCAGCACTCGCCGCCGAGACGTTCGGTCCGGAGGGTGAGGCGTTCGGCCCGGAGGGCGGGTTCGGCGCGGAGGGCGAGCAGGTCGCCGCGGGCGAGGAGTTCGGCCCGGGCGAGGAGGTCGGCGGGCCGGCGCTGCGGGTATCGACCGGGACGACCCTGCCCACGCTCCGCGTCCTGCCGATCGGGATCAGCCGCAAGCGCCTCGAGCAGGCGATCCGCGAGCTGCAGCTGCCGGTGATCATCGCCCGGGATGTGGACGAGGCGGACATCGTCATGACCCTGAAGAGCGAGTACCGCCAGAAGACGCCGATGTTGCGCGAGGCGGAAGAGCGCGCGATGCCGATCTACGTCCTGAAGAGCAACACGATCCTCCAGATGCAGGCGAGCCTGACCTCGATCTTCGCCCTCGAGGTCGACCCACGCGAGGCCGCCCTGCGCGAGACGGAGGAGGCGATCGGGCTCGTCCTCGAGCGCTCCGAGCCGGTCGAGCTCAGCCCCCAGAACGCCTACATCCGGCGGCTCCAGCACCAGATGGCCGAGCGCGCGAACCTCGTGTCACGGTCGCGCGGTCGCGAGCCCTACCGCCGGGTCCGGCTCTACCCGGACGCGGCGCGCACGTGGCGCTGACCCCGCCGCCATGACGGGCGAGGCGAGCCCGCCGTTCGGCGGGCTGTTCGAGGGACACGGCCGGTTCCGCCGGGCCTACGCGGCCGACGAGCGGGCGTTCCTGCGGGATCTCGCCATCCACGGCCAGCGACCGCTGGCGCTCTTCCTAGGCTGCTCGGATTCACGAGTGATCCCGGAGCAGCTGATGGATGCGGTGCCCGGAGAGCTGTTCGTCGTCCGGAACGTGGCCAACCTCCTGCCGCCGTTCGAGCACCTCGACACGAGCGTGGGCGCCGCGCTGGAGTTCGCCATCGGCGTCCTCCGCGTCCGCCACCTCATCGTGTGCGGCCACGACTCGTGCGGCGGCGTGCGGGCAGCGCTCGACGGCGAGCCGGATCCGGCCGTCGCACCGGCGCTCCACGAGTGGCTGACCGGTCTCGCCCCGGTCGTCGAGCGGACCCGCCGCGTCCCGGAGGCGGACGGTCTGCGCTGGCGGCGCGCGGTCGAGGAAAACGTTCTCGAGCAGCTCGGCAACGCGGTCAGCTTCCGGCTCGTCGCTCGCGCCCTTGAGGCCGGCGAACTGACGCTCCACGGCTGGGTCTACGATCTCGCCTCGGGTGAGTTGCGCGCCTACGACCGGGCCGCGGACGCGTTTGCCCCGGTCGGGG
Source organism: uncultured Anaerolineaceae bacterium (assembly GCA_964388515.1). Taxonomy (GTDB): domain Bacteria; phylum Chloroflexota; class Limnocylindria; order Limnocylindrales; family CSP1-4; genus JAKAHU01. The sequence goes on along the minus strand of CAYMBB010000319.1, from coordinate 1,309 downwards.
AGCTACTGACCGGGGGTTGACTGATCGCCTGCCGAGGATCCCCAGGCGTATGGGCCGGATGCGGCTCCGCAGGCCTCAGAACCGGTGCTGGCGGGGGGTCCGCGCCATCCGATCCGGCCGATGCCGTGCTCATCCCGTAGCCGGCCATGATCTCGCTCAGACGCCTGCGCCTGATCGGCTCGGTCACGATCTCGATGTCCGTCTGGCTGAAGTCGCTGCCCGTGAACAGGAGAGGCTCGCCGAGCTCCCGGGCAAGCGCAAACGAGAAGCAGTCGCCCATGTTGAGTCGAGCCGCATGCCCGCTGCCCCGGCCGAATCGCTGGTAGGCTGCCCGGGCGATCCGAGCCTGCGACTCGGTCAGCGCCTCGACGCGAATCCCCGCCTCGTCGAGGAACGAGTCCAGGGCCCCCGACGCCACGGCGTCATGTGCGCCATCGACGACGATCCCCAGTTCGACGTACGTCGCCGCCGAGATGCGCGCGATCCCGGCCGTGGCGATCATCCGGGCGTGGAGCTCCGCACCGGGTTCGCCGCGGAGGATGGCGACAATGGCCGAGGTGTCGATGATCACTTTGGCAGCCCCCGCTCGTCGTAGAGCAGGTCGTCGAAGTCCTGGTCGTAATAGCCGGCCGGTGCTCGCTGGCGGATCTCGGCGGCGAGCTCGAGCATCCGCTGCACCCGAGCCTCGGGGTCGTCGCCGCGCTCGGCGCGAATCCGGTCCAGCCGCTCACGGATCGCCTCGGTCACGGCCGCGGTCACCGATTGCCCGGTCGCGGCGGCCAGTTCCTTGGCCAGCCGGAACGTTTCGGGGTTCTTGATGTTGAGGCTCATGGTAGAAGTCTACCATCGGATGGTAGACATCAACACCACGACGCGGCGTCTTGATGGTGCTCGGCGCGCCCTGCCCGGGAGCCGGAGCCGGAGCAGGGGCCGTCAGCCCTCGGTGGCGCCGGTGAACGTGAACGAGTCGATCCGGAGGGCCGGCACGACGGCCGCGCCGAGGAAGCCACGCAGGCACTTCCGGTCGCGAGCGACCGCCGAGACGCCGGCCAGCGCGTCGAGGTAGCTCTGGGTGAAGCGCATGTTCCGGACCGGCCCGACGATCCGGCCGCCCTCGACCAGGAACGTCCCGTCGCGGGTCATCCCGGTGATCAGCGCGAGCTTGGGATGCACCGGGTTCGTGTAGTGGAAGCGGGTGACGAGGAGGCCGCGTTCCAGCCCGCCGATCAGCTCCTCGCGGCTCGACGTCCCCGCGGCCATGAACTGGTTGAGCGGGAACGGACCCCATGGATTCGGCGCCGGCAGGCCG
>CAYMBB010000318.1:0-2795 GCA_964388515.1 uncultured Anaerolineaceae bacterium | reverse complement strand
GTCGGGGTGCCGAGCGTCCGGTAGCGGGCGCCGTCGACGTAGAAGGCGAGCGACGGCGGGCCGCCGGCGGCGACGACGCTCGCCGAGAGCGAGAGCAGGAGGCCGAGTCCGGCCATGGTCGAGACGAGTCTGCGCACCGTGTTCCTCCTTGCCCGGTCAAGCCGGGGGATCGACCCACGCCAGTCGGGATCGAAGGAGGCGATCGTGCCCGTCGAGCATATCCGGCCGATGGCCGGATCGTGACGGTCGCGTGACGCCGGCGCCTGGGCTTCGGCGGGGCTGCAGGCTGGCCGACGGGCGGAGTACGCTTGGCTTCCCGTGACCGAACCAGCCCTCGACCGCTCCTACCGCGCCCTGCTCGCCGTGCCCTCGCTCGGGCGGATCCTGCTCGGGATGCAGATCGCCCGGATCGGCCAGGCGATGATCGGGGTCGCGCTCGTCCTGTTCACGCTCTCCACCTACCGCTCGCCGGCGCTGGCCGGCTTCGTCACCTTCGCCAGCATCTTCCCCGGCCTGCTCGTCAGCCCGATCGCGGGCGCCCTGCTCGACCGCCACGGCCGGACCAGGCTGATCGTCCTCGACCTGCTCGTCGCGCTCGGCTCGCTCGTCCTGATCGGGGCGCTTTCGATCGCCGGCCTGCTCCCGGCCTGGCTGCTCGTCCTGATCGCGGCGATCTCGTCGCTCACGGCCCTGCTCAGCGCGACCGGCCTGCGCAGCCTCTTCCCGCTGATCGTCCCGCGCCACCTGTGGGAGCGGGTGAACGCGGTCGACTCGAACGGCTACGTCGTGGCCACCATCCTCGGCCCGCCGCTGGCCGCCGTCCTCGTCCAGGTCTGGGGTGGGCCGCTGGCGCTCATCCTGATCGGGCTCCTGTTCGGGGTCGCCGCCGTCGTGTTCCTGCGCGCCCCGGACCCGAGGGCCGAGACGGCCTCGAGCGGGCGACTGCTCGTCGATGCCTGGCAGGGGCTCATCTACGCCTGGCGCAACCGGACGATCCGGGGGATCGGCTTCTCGCTCTCGATTCTCAACCTCGCCGGCGGGATGAGCACGATCGTCATCCCCCTGATCGTGCTCGAGCGACTCAGGCTCGACGCCGCTGTGGTCGGGGCCGTCTTTGCCGTCCAGGGCCTGACCGGCGTCGTCTCCGGGTTCCTGGCCGGGCGGATCGACACCCGCGGCCGGGAGCGCCCGATGATCATCCTGCCGATGTTCGCCCTGACCGGAGGCGTTCTGCTCGTCCTGCCCGCCCTCGGCGCCGAGCCGGGCGTCGGCCTGCTCTTCCTCGTCCTGGCGATGGCCTGGACGGGGATCGTCAACGGGCCGCTCGACGTCGCGATCTTCACCGTCCGCCAGCGACGGACCGACCCGGCCTGGATGGGTCGGGCGTTCGCGGTCTCGATGTCGTTCAACTACTCCGGCTTCCCGATCGGTTCCGCCCTGACCGGCTGGCTGGTCGGCCACTCGCTCGACCTCGCGATCGCCTTCGGCGCGCTCGCCTGCGTGCTTGCCGGCCTGCTCGCCCTGTGGCTGATCCCGGTCGAGGACGATGCCCTGCCGGCCCCGGACGCGCTGGTCGACGTGACGGCCGGGTCGTCAGGATCCTGAGCCGGCGGCCGGGCCGCCAGGCCGGTTCGTCAGTCTCCCCGACCGACTCCGTCCGCGTCCGTGAGCTCCCAGGTCGTTCCCCCGGGCGTGTCGTGGACCTCGATCCCGGCCGCCACCAGTCGGCGGCGGATCTCGTCGGACGTCTGCCAGTCGCGCGCCGCGCGGGCGGCGAGGCGGAGCTCGATGAGCGCGTCGACGAACGGGGCGATCGCCCGCCGCGGATCGCGCCTGCCGACCGTGGCGAGCTCGCCGAGCCGGACGACGAGGGCGCGCAGAACGGCCCGGGCGTGGTCGAACTCGGCCGTCGGGCCGGTGTCACGCGACCATTCGATGATCGTCCGATCCAGCTCGAGGACCGCCCCGACGGCGGCCCGGACGTCCCCGCCCGCGAGCCCCGCCTCGAAGGCGCGCTCGAGCCGGTCGACGGCGTCGGCGAGGGTGTCCGGCGGACCGCTCGTCACCGGCGCCGAAGCGAGCGACTCCAGGGGCGACCGGGGGCCGTCCATCCCGGCGCTCCGGCCGGGGCCAGCCGCCGTCCGCACCCGGTCGGCCGGTGCCCGCCCGTGGCGCGTCGCCGCCGCCCGGGCCCGGCCGGTCGCCGCGTCGCGCAGCGCCTCGATCGCGACGGTCGTGCCGGCCGGGAAGACGACGCTCCGGCCGCCCGCCCGGACGGTCACGCCGCCGAGGCCGAGGACGGACGCCGTGCCGGCCCCGAGGTCGAGGACGAGCGCGGTGTGGCCGTCGACCCCCAGGATGAACGTGTCGGCGGGCAGCTGGCGCTCCATCGCCTCGAGGCGCCGCTGGCCGAGGTAGCAGAAGCGGGTGTCGTGGTTGCCGCCCTCGGCATTGTCGTAGTGAGGGACGACCGCTGCCCGGAGCCCGGCCGCCTGAGCCAGGAGGTCGAGGCCGGGCAGCCAGTGGGGCGGCTCGCCCACCTTGTAGATCTCGTACACGGGCACGGTCACGACCCCCAGGGTCAGGGCCGCCGCGCTGGCGAAGGTGACCGCGCCGCCCTTGGCCAGCTTGTCGACCAGCAGGCGGGGGATCTCGCTTCCCGTCCAGTGGCGGAGGGCGTAGCTCGGGCTGCCCGGGCCCGAGAAGACGTAGCGCGCCTCGCGGATCCGGGCGACCGCGGTGGCGCGCGCCAGCTGGTCGACTTCGGACGAGCGGAACGAGGCGATCCCGATCGG
>CAYMBB010000317.1:0-2811 GCA_964388515.1 uncultured Anaerolineaceae bacterium | reverse complement strand
CCACGACCCGGCCGCCTGAGCTGGCGGGCAGCCAATCGATAAGCTGACTCTGGCGATTCGATAGATTGACCCTTACTCGCCGACCGTCTAGAGTCGGGTCATGACGTCGATCGGCCGAACCCAGCTCGAGACAGCGCTCCGGGCACTCGGCGAGCTCCTCGAGGCTCGTGGGCGCCACTACGAGGTCGTCCTGATCGGGGGCGGCAACCTGATCTTGCGCGGGCTCGTGACACGGCCCACGACGAAGGATCTCGACCTGCTCGGCGAATGGACGGCCGACGGGATCAAGCCCATGCGACCGATGCCCGAACCGCTCCGCACGGCGGTCGTTGACGTCGCGCGCACCTACGGGCTCGCGAGCGACTGGGTCAACCTCGGCCCTCAGTCGTTGCTCGATCTGGGGCTTCCCGCCGGCTTCCTGGGGCGCCTGGAACGACACGACTACGGCGGTCTCGTCGCCTGGCTCGCTGGTCGGTTCGACATGGTCTGTTTCAAGCTCTACGCAGCCGTCGACCAGGGACCTCGGAGCCGGCACCTCCAGGATCTACGCGACCTCGGCCCGGACCGCGACGAGGTCCTCGCCGCGGCTCGCTGGAGCGTCACGCACGATCCATCGCCTGGGTACCGGTCGGTGCTCGTCGCGACACTCCGCCAACTCGGCCTGGAGGATCTCGATGGCACCCTCGGTTAGCGCCCTTGAGAGCGCTCTGCTCCACCGGGCGTGGAGCCAATGGATCGCGCTCGGTGTCGACGCCGTTGGCGAGCGCGATGATGCCGTGGTCGATCCCGAAGCCCTGATCGCGCTCACGGCCGAGCTCGGTGACGCGGACGCTCGCCTGCGGGACGCCAGCACCGACTGGTGCGTCGCGTACGGCCGGTACGTCAACGGATCGCGTCTTCGGCAAGTGACGCGCGAACTCCGGACGCCGCCTGAAGCGATCGGCGAGTACGTGGCCACCGTTGCCGATGCTGGGGGTCCCGCCTGGCCGATGGCGACTCGGGCGCGCCTGGACTACGCCCCGCGCGGCAAGGCCCGGCTCGATTCGGCGATCGCGCCCCCCCGGCTGCGGATCCGTCTGCGCGCCGCATTCGGGGTGAATGCCCGCGCCGATGTCCTCGCCGCCGTGCTGGGCGCACCGACGATCGGTCTCAGCGTCGCGGATCTCGCGCGGCGGACACGCTTCACGAAGCCGAACGTGGCGTTGGCCGTGGATGCGCTCATCCTGGCGGGCCTCCTCGAGGCCCACCAGGTCGGCAATGAGCGGCGCGTCGCCTTGACCCGGGACGGCGAGATCCTCCCAGGGCTCCGACCACCCGTCGCCCAGCCAGACTGGGTCACCCGATTCGGCGTCGCGCTCGAGGCGCTTCGCTTCGCCCGGCAGAACGGACTGTCCCCATCGGTGCGGGCGATCGAGGCACGGCGAGTCGTCGAGGGCCTGCAGATCCGAATCACGAGCGAGGGGCTCCCTCAGCCGAATCTCGACACCTTCGGCGAGGACTTCGCCACCGCGTTCGACCGCTGGCTGGTTGACCTCGCCCGTGATCTCGGGGCCGGGAAACGCGGCTAGCAAGTGCGGGCTGGTTCGTCTTCTCGGTCCTGGCGCAGGCGATTGTGGCACCTCACAGGCAAGGATCCGCTCTTGCGCGCCCTTGAGCCGGGCGCGCTCGCCCACCTGCAGGTGAAGCGCGACTCGTTCGTCGTGGCCCGCGAAGAGGACTTCCAGCGGCTCGTTGGGATTGCCGCGGAGGCCGCCCGGCTCTCGCAGGTCGTACGCAGCCTCGTCGAGGGGATCGACCTGGCAGCCGCCCGCGAGGACCCGCAGCTCATCGCCTGGATGCGCGACGTGGCGCATCAGATGACCGCCACGCTTGGGCCCGCGAGGACGTCTCTGGAGCTCTTCGCCGCCGACGAGGACGCGCCGGAGGAGGCGGTCGAGAGTCCGCCGGCGCCGCCCGGATACGAGCTCGACTCGCGCCGAATCCGCGCTGCCCTCTACCCGCGTGGATGAGGCGCGTCGTCGTCGCCTGATCGAGGAGGCCGCCCGACTCCAGGGGCAGACGGACGCGATTGTCGAGGCGCTTGACGCGTACCTCGCCGGGCTCGACCCGGCAGACCGGCAGCGTGAGGTCAACGCGGCCTGGCTGGAGCCACCGATCACACCGGCCGAGGCGCTCGCCGCCTACCCGCCGCGATCAGACCACTTCGACGTCCTCCAGGGGGACGGCGTTCGTGCTCGGCCACCTGCGATGCCGTCATTCGGCCCCGACCCAGGCGCGGCTCGATCCTTCTCCTGCCCGTTGTTCCCCGGACCCTCGAGGGCTTCGAGGGGACGACGCCGGCGGCCAAGATGATGGCGACGAAGTCGCTGACCTAGACGTTCACCGGGCCCGCCCCGTTCGCCTGCGCCTGCCATGCGCCCTGCCACTACGAAGCCGGGATGGCCGGCACGATCACCGTCGTCCCGTGATCTCCGACCCGCCGCGTTGGGCGTGACGTCCAATGGCCTGTCCGGCGCGCCCACCCGGCCGGGCAGGGCAGCCAGAACGAGCGGCGGACACCCGGCCGTTCAAAGCGGAGCCAGCTGTCCCTGACCGGCGCCGGACGGCCACTGCTTGTCGTCGGGACATGCAGGTGCCGGCGGTGCGAGATCGCCCGGGGCGGCGGACAGATCACAGGCGCCGTGGCGAGGGGAAAGACACTCCGCCGAGCACAACATAGGGCAGGTGGCAGGGTCTGCTAATTAGAACGGCTGTTCTGGTCGGGGCGAGAGGATTTGAACCTCCGACCTCATCGTCCCGAACGATGCGCGC
>CAYMBB010000316.1:0-2814 GCA_964388515.1 uncultured Anaerolineaceae bacterium | reverse complement strand
CAGGTCCCGCTCTGGCGCTGGATCCGTCGCCAGGTGCGCTCGGCCGGCCATCCGCTCGAGATCCTCAACCTGTTCGCCCACACCGGCGGCAGCACCCTCGCCGCCGCCGCGGTCGGAGCGAAGGTCGTTCACGTCGACGCGGCCCGGAGCGCGGTCGCCTGGGCGCGCCGGAACGCCGCCCTGTCCGGCCTCGAGGCGGCGCCGATCCGCTGGATCGTCGAGGACGCCGAGCTCTTCGCACGCCGCGAGCTGCGCCGCGGACGGCGCTACGACGCGGTGATCCTCGACCCGCCGAGCTACGGCCACGGCCCGCGGGGCGAGCCGTGGCGCCTCGAGGACCGCCTGTCCGACCTCCTGCGCAGCTGCGCGGCGCTGACCGGCGGCCGGCGGGCCTTCCTGCTCGTGACGACCCACACCCCGGGGATCGGTCCCGACCGGCTCGGGCGGGAGCTTGCCGCGGCGTTGCCGCCCGACGAGCTGCGCCTCGGCCGGCTCGAGAGCGGGCCGCTCGAGATCCGGGCCATCGCCGGTGGGCGGTTGCCGGCGGGCTCGTTCGCGCGCTGGACGCGCGCCCAGGCCCGAGGGGAGCGGTGAGCGAGGTGGTGGGCCGGCCGTCGGCGCCGGCGATGATCACCAGCCTCCGCAACCCGCGCGTCCTGGCCGCCGTCCGCCTGCGCGAGCGGCGGCACCGTGACCAGACCGGCCTGACGATCGTCGACGGTGCCCGCGAGGTTGTCCGGGCCCTCGGCGCCGGCGTCGCCGTCGAGGAGGCGTTCGTCTGCCCGGCGCTCCTCCGGACCGACGATGCCCGGGCCGCGCTCGTCGCCCTCGAGCAGGGGCGGGCACAGATCTGGCAGGTCACGCCGGCCGTCCTCGACAAGGTCGCCTTCGGCGAGCGGACCGAGGGGCTCGTGGCCGTCGTCCGGATCCCGGACGCGTCGCTCGAGCGGCTCGAGCTGCCACGCGATCCGCTCGTCGGGGTCGTCGAGGCGGTCGAGAAGCCCGGCAACCTCGGGGCGATCCTGCGCAGCGCCGACGGCGCCGGGCTCGACGCGCTCGTCGCCGCCGAGCCGCGGACCGACCTGTTCAACCCGAACGTGATCCGGGCCAGTCTGGGCACCGTCTTCACGGTCCGGCTCGCCGCCGCCTCGACGGCCGGCACGCTCGCCTGGCTCCGGGACCGGGGGCTGCGGATCGTGGCCGCCCGCCCCGACGCCCCGCAGCTGGCCAGCGAGACGGACCTTCGCGGCCCCCTGGCGATCGCCCTGGGCAGTGAGGCCGAGGGGCTCTCGGCGGCCTGGAATGGGCCCGACGTCGTCCCCGTCCGCCTGCCGATGCTCGGTGTGGCGGACAGCCTGAACGTCGCCGCGGCCGCCGCCGTGCTCTTCTACGAGGCCCGCCGCCAGCGCGGCCTGCCGGCCGCCTGACACCCGGCCGTCTGCCGCCGGGACGCCAGGCCGGCCGGTCAGCCCAGTGGTCGCGTCTCAGGCCTCGTGGACGACCTCTCCGTCGAGGAGGACGAGCTCCGGGCGAGTCGTTTCCAGCGCCCCCCGCGGATCGACCGGCTCCTCGAGCGCCGCCGCGGGGACGACGATCAGGTCGGCCCGGCAGCCCGGGGTGAGTCGACCGCGCTCGGTCTCGCCCGCCGCGAGGGCCGGGCCGAGGCAGGCCGCCCGGATCGCCTGAGCGAGCGTCAGCGCCTCGGCCGGCACGAACGGCGGCTCGCTCGCAGCCCACTCCGGCGCGCGCCGGCTGACCGCCGAGGCGATCGCCGGCCACGGGTCGGGCGGCTCGACCGGCGCGTCGGTGCCGAAGGCGACGAGCGCCCTCGAGCGGACGAGCGAGCCGTAGGGGTAGGCGCCCCGCTCGACCCGGCCGGCGCCCCAGAAGCGGTACGCGTTCGCCGCGTCGGCCCGGATGTCACGCGGCTGGACGCAGGCGGCGATCCCGGCCCCGGCGAAGCGCGGCAGGTCGGCCGGGTCGATCAGCTGGGCATGCTCGATCCGCGGCCGGAGCGGCGTCCGCCCGGCGACCGGGGCGAGGGCGTCGAGGCTGGCGCGGACCGCGCCGTCGCCGATGGCGTGGACCTGGCTGGCGATCCCGCCGGCCGCGGCGCGGGCAACGAGGCGGGCGACCTCGTCGGGCGGCGTGACTTCGACCCCGAGCGGCCCGCCGGGCGGTTCACCGGCGCCCGGGGCCGGTTCGTACGGGGCGAGCAGGCGCGCCGTCCGGGCCCCGAGCGTCCCGTCGGCGAACAGCTTCAGCCAGCCGACCCGGGCCCGGCTCTCCAAGCCGCCGAGCGGCGCGCCGCTGCGCAGCCCCCGTTCGAGGGCTAGCTCGAGCGACTCGGCACGCACGGAGAGATGGACCCGGATCGGCAGCCGTGCGGCCGCCGCGAGTCGTGCGCAGGCGGCGAAGCCGCCACTCAGGGTGGTGTCCGACGATACCTCGCCGGGGTCGTGGACCGCGACGAGGCCGAGCCCGAGCAGCTCACGGCAGGCGCGGACGAGCGCGCCCTCGAGCTGCTCCGGGGACGGCGGCGGGATGAGGCGCAGGACGAGACTCGCGGCCCGCTCGTGGAGGCAGCCAGCGGGCCGGCCGTCGTCCAGGCGGCGGATGACGCCGCCGGGCGGATCGTCGCTCCGGGCGTCCAGACTCGCATCACGGATCGCCCGTGCGCTCGCCCAGATCGCATGGTGATCGTGTGACCAGAGGGCCACCCGCCGGCCAGGCGCGACGCGTTCCAGGTCGGCTGCCGTGGGCCAGCCGCCACAGCGCACGGCGTCCCAGCCGTGGCCCGTGAGCCACCCGTCC
>CAYMBB010000315.1:0-2816 GCA_964388515.1 uncultured Anaerolineaceae bacterium | reverse complement strand
CCCTTCGGCCCGTCATTCGCGAGCCTCGGCGCTCCCTCGCCTCCCTCGTCGGGATCACGATCGCCTCGGCGCTGATCACGAGCGTGCTCCTGTTCGGGACCGCGTCGGGCGCGACCGTCACCCGCCGTGCCCTCGCCGGTCTCCCGGTCGACGCCCAGGTCCTGCTCGCGCCGGGAGCGGATGCCGCGGCGGCGACTGCCATCCTCAAGCGCGATCCGGCCGTGCGGACCGTGTCGGCGTTCGACCTCGCCCGGGTCGATTCAGCCTCCGTCAGCAAGGCTGGAACCGCCACCCAGACGAGCGCCGGCGTCCTCGTCGGGATCGACCCGACCTACACGGCGACAACCGGCCTGTTCGCGCTCTCGTCGGGCACGCTCGCGCCGGGCGAGGTCGCGGTCAGCCGGGACCTTGCCTCGAACCTGGGCGCCGTGCCGGGCGACTCGATCGCGTTCGCCCTGCCCGGCGGGACGGCGGTGACCCTGACGGTCTCGGGCATCGTGTCAACGGCCGGCGCCGATCTCATTCTCGGTCCCCTCGACGCCGCGCACCGTGCCGCGGGCGCGAACCCGCCGGCCAACGTCGGGGTCATGAGCCGCGCCGACCTGGGATCGCTCGTCCTGTCCAGGATTCCCCCCGCTGCGGTCGCCGGCGATCCGGGCACGGCGGGCACGACACAGGGGGGCGGCACGCCGCCGGTCGTCACGCCGGATCCGGTGGTCCGCCGCGAGCTCCACGTCCAGCTCGATCACGCCCAGCTGCCGGGCGACCCGGTCGCTGCCCAGCAGTGGCTCGACACGGTCCGCCGGCGGATCGAGCGGCAGGGTGCGGGCAGCTTCCAGATCGTCGACGACGCGAGCGCCACGCTCGAGCCGCTCGCAACGGACCTTGCCTGGGGCCAGATCCTGTTCATCTTCCTGGCTCTCCCGGGCATTGCGCTCGCGCTCGCGCTCTCGCGGCTGGCCGCCGATGCGACCGCCGACGCGACTCGTCGACACGCCGCCCTGCTTCGGGCACGGGGAGCCGGATCGAGCCAGCTGCGGGCGATCTTCATGGGCGCGACCATTCTCACCGCCCTCCTCGGGTCGGTCGTCGGCGCATCCCTCGGCTCGGCGCTCGGGTTCGGCCTCTTCGGACCTGAACTTGCCTCGTCAGATCCCACCGGCGCACTCGTCCGGGCGGTCGCGGCGGCCACGGTCCTCACGACGCTCCTCGCCAGCCTGGCCGCGATCCTGCCGCTCAGGAACCAGCTGCGCGAAGAGATCGCGACCGGACGCCAGGAGCTCCAGCGCGTCAGAGCACCCCTCTGGCAACGTCTCTACCTCGACGTCCTCGCCGTGCTGGCCGGCATCGTCGTCTACACCGTCGTGGGCGGCGGGGGCATCCACCCCGTCCTGAATGCGGAGGGGAACCCGACCGTCACGCTCGCACTCACCTCGTTCGCGGTGCCGCTCCTGGTCTGGTCCGGCAGCACATTGCTCCTCGTCCGCGTGATCGGAGCCCTCATCCGGCAAAGCGGCCGGATCAGCGGCCTGCTCGCCCGAGCCCTCGGGCCGGGCGGTGCTCTCGCCGGACACTCACTGGCCGCTCGCGCGACGGCCGCGTCGCAGGCGATCGTCCTCCTGGCCCTGGCCATGAGCTTCGCGACGAGCGTCCAGATCTTCGATGCGACCTACCGCCAGCAGCAACGGGTCGATGCGCAGCTGACGCTCGGCGCCGACATGAAGGCGACCCCGACCGCGTCCGTCGGCGCGGCTGCGGCAGGGCAGGTCTCCGGTCCTGGAATCGCAGCCGTGACCCCGTTCGTCGACCGGGTCGTCTATGTCGGTCCGGAGGCACAGGACCTGCTCGCGGTCGATCCCGTAACGCTGCCGGCGGTCGCACCGCTGGCGGACACGTTCTTCCAGGGCCTGACGGCCAGCGGGGCGATGGCCGCGCTCAGGTCGCAGCCCGAGGCGATCCTCGTCTCGGCCGAGACGGCGCGTGACTACAGCATCGTTCCCGGCGACCGGATCCGGGTCCGGGTACCGGACGCGAACGGGAACCTCAGGACCGTCGACTTCCAAATGGCCGGCATCGCGCTCGAGTTCCCGACGGCGCCAAAGGATGCGTTCCTGGTCGCGAACGCGTCGTACGTGGCCAGCCGGACGGGCAACGACCGGATCTCGTTCATTCTCGCCCGCGCCGACGGCGACGTCGCCGCGGCCTCCGGCCAGTTGACCAACCGCCTGGGCAGCGACTGGCAGGTCAGCGATCTCACCACGACGACGGCGCGCCTCGCGAACAGCATCACCTCGGTCGACCTCGCAGGCCTCGTGTTCATCGACCTGGCGTTCGCCGTGCTGATCGCCGCCGTCGGCCTCGCCCTCTTCCTGCTGGCCGGGCTCGCCGAGCGACGGCGCGAGCTCGCCACGCTCGTCGCCGTCGGTGCCGAACCCGGTCAGATCCGCGCCTCGATCGGGGGTGAAGCGCTCGTGATCGCGGTCGCCGGGATCGCGACCGGACTGCTGACCGGCGGGCTCGTCGGCCTGGCGCTCCTCCAGATCCTCGCCGGCGTCTTCGACCCACCGGCCGACGTCCCGGCGGTCCCGTATCCCTCGATCGCAGGCAGCCTGGGGCTGGTCGGGTTCGCCCTCGGCGTCGCGCTGGCCGCGGCAGATCGCGGTATCGCGAAGTGGAGCGTCGTGGCGGCGCTCCGAGAGCGGTGAGGCGGCGGCACGCCGAACGCGGTGCGGCAGATGAGGGGCCCAGGTCAGTAGAGCGGCGCCGAGCGGTCGGCCCGGAGGGCGAGGACCACGCCAAGGAGGTGAAGCTCTACG
>CAYMBB010000314.1:0-2824 GCA_964388515.1 uncultured Anaerolineaceae bacterium | reverse complement strand
CCGGGGCCCCGGTCCGGGTCGCGAGGGCGTAGACGAGCGCCTGGATGACGATCGCCACGCCGGCGTCGAGCCCGGTCGCGAGGAGCAGGCCGAGGATGACGCCACGGAACGCCGCCTCGTCGACGAGGGCGGTCGCGAGCGCGTTCAGGGCCGGTCCCGGCACGGAGGCCGGCCGGAGCGCCGCCAGCCGCCCGAGGCGGAGGCGGGCGACCGCGATCGACTGGCCGACCCCGACGAGCGCGTAGGCGACCCCGGCCAGGAGCGCGGCGCCCCGGTCCCCGAACCGCAGGCCGAGCTGCCAGCCCGGTCCCGGGTAGATGACCGCCACGACGCCGATCAGCGCCAGGCCGAGGACGAACCAGGCCAACCGCCAGCCGAGGACCGTCCAGCGCTCACCGGGCACGGCTCCGGCGTACTCGGCGACGCCGAAGCGCCCGGCGTCGAGACGGAGCATGACCAGCAGGAGGGCGAACGCGACCGCGACGAGGCTGCGCAGCGTCTCCTCCATGGCCCCGGGTTACTCCTCCATCGAGAGCATGGCGAGGAAGGCCTCCTGGGGGATCTCGACCGATCCGACCCGCTTCATCCGCTGCTTGCCTTCCTTCTGCTTCTCGAGCAGCTTGCGCTTGCGCGTGATGTCACCACCGTAGCACTTGGCGAGCACGTTCTTGCGCATCGCACGCACGGTCTCGCGGGCGACGACGTTCGAGCCGATCGCGGCCTGGACCGGGACCTCGAACAGCTGGCGCGGGATCAGCTCCTTGAGCCGGGCGACGAGGGCCCGCCCGGTCGCCGCCGCCCGGTCGCGGTGGACGATCAGCGACAGGGCGTCGACCGGCTCGCCGGCGACGAGGATGTCGAGCTTGACCAGGTTCGCCGGCCGGTAGCCGGCCTCCTCGTAGTCCATCGAGGCGTAGCCCTGGGAGCGGCTCTTGAGCTGGTCGTAGTAGTCGACGATCAGCTCGGCGAGGGGCATCTCGAACCGGAGCAGGACCCGCTGGGGATCGAGGTACTCCATGTCCAGGAACGTCCCGCGCCGGTTGGTCGAGAGCTCCATCAGCGCCCCGATGTACTGGCTCGGGCTGACGACGCTGACCCGGACCCAGGGCTCCTGGATCTCCTCGATCTCGTTCACCGGCGGGAAGCGGGCGGGGTTGTCGACCTCGACGATGCCGCGGCCGTGGGTGAGCACGACGTGGTACGAGACCGACGGGGCCGACAGGATGAGCTCGAGTCCGAACTCGCGCTCGAGGCGCTCCTGGACGATCTCCATGTGGAGCAGGCCGAGGAATCCGCAGCGGAACCCGAAGCCGAGCGCGATCGAGCTCTCGGGCTCGTAGGTGAAGCTCGCGTCGTTGAGGTGGAGCTTCTCGAGCGCGTCGCGCAGGAGCGGGTAGTCCTCGCCGCTGAGCGGGTAGATCCCGGCGAAGACGAGGCTCTTGGCCGGCTGGTAGCCGGGCAACGGCGACGTGGCCGGGGCCTTCGCGTTCGTCAGCGTGTCGCCCACCTGGGCGTCGCGGACGCTCTTCAGGCCGGTCGCCACGTAGCCCACCTCGCCGGCCACGAGCTCCCCGACCGGCTCGAGCTGGGGCCGGAAGACGCCCAGCTCGAGCAGCTCGGACTCGACCCCCGAGGCCATCAGGCGGATCGTGTCGTGCGCGTGCAGCCGGCCCTGGGCGAGCCGGACGTAGACCACGACGCCCTTGTACGGGTCATAGTGCGAGTCGAAGATCAGGCCCTGGAGGGGGGCGTCGGGGTCGCCCTTCGGCGGCGGGATGCGGGTGACGATCGCCTCGAGGATCTCCGGCACGCCGGTCCCCTCCTTGGCCGAGGCGAGGATCACCTCCTCGCGCGGGATCGCCAGGACGTTCTCGAGCTCCTCCATGACCAGCTCGGGCTGGGCCGAGGGAAGGTCGATCTTGTTGATCACCGGGATGATCGTCAGCCCCTCGCGCAGGGCCAGGTGGACGTTGGCCAGGGTCTGGGCCTCGATCCCCTGGGCGGCATCGACGACCAGGATCGCGCCTTCGCAGGCCTGGAGCGAACGGCTCACCTCGTAGCTGAAGTCCACGTGGCCGGGCGTGTCGATCAGGTTCAGCCCGTACGTCAGGCCGTCGCGGGCGGTGTACTCGAGCCGGACGGCGCGGGCCTTGATCGTGATCCCCTTCTCGCGCTCGAGGTCCATCGAGTCGAGCACCTGGCTCGTCATCTGGCGGGCCTCGATCGTGTGGGTCAGCTCGAGCAGGCGGTCGGCCAGGGTCGACTTGCCGTGGTCGATGTGGGCGATGATCGAGAAGTTCCGCAGCCGTGCCTGCGGGATCGCCGTCTCCCGGGGGCTCATCCGCGCAGCGCGGTCAGGGCCGCGACACCGAGCGCGATCGCCACGACCCCGCTCCGCTGGCGGACGGAGAGGCGCTCGCGGTAGAGGAGGAAGGCCGCGATCGCCGAGATGGCGGCGAACTGGCTGGCCAGGACGGCGGCGATGGCGATGCTCTGGCGGGCGCCGAGGGCGAACGAGGCGGTCCCGACGATCTCGACGAGGCCAATCAGGGCGACGAATGGGAGCGCCTCGCGGCGCAGCCGGAGGTGGCCGCTCAGGGCCATCGGGAGGAACACGGCGACGGTGCCGACGACGCGCGGCGGGAGGACCGCGATCGCGATCGGGAGGGCCATCCCGACCTGGCCGCTGCCGTAGAGGCCGAGCCCGAAGGCGACCGCCGAGGCGGCGCCGAAGAGGGCGGCCCGGCGGGCGGCCGCCGGGTCGACTGCGCGACGCGACGGCTGTTCCTCCGGCGCGTGGGGCGCGGCGAGGGCGACCGTGGCC
>CAYMBB010000313.1:0-2829 GCA_964388515.1 uncultured Anaerolineaceae bacterium | reverse complement strand
TGTAGGAGGTTCGCCTTCGATTGTCCGGCCTCGCGGAGGCTAGCGAGCGGCTCCGGTTGCGCGAGGCCCCGCGGGAGGGTCGTGGCGACCCGTTCGATGACGGGCAAGAACCCCTCCGCGGGCGCCTTGCGCGCGTCTTCGGCCGTGTCGGAGAGCAGGCTCAGGCTGCGCTGATAGGGTCCCTGGCTCGCCGCGGCCGCGCCCTTGGTGACCTTCGCGAGGGCGTCGAGGATCAGCTTCTGGGCCTCCGCCGTCTTGCCCGCCTTGACGAGGGCCTTGATCTGCTTCTCCTGAGCGGCAGTGAGCGTGATGCCGGCACGGGTGAGCCGGGCACTCGCCTTGGCCGGATCGGCGAGGGCCTTCGCGAGCAGGGTCGCCGCGCTGTCCACCGATCCCGTCTTCGCCGCCAGGTCGGTCATCACGACCATTGCCGGGCGGAGGTTGGCCGGGGTGAGCTTGCCGAAGCGAATCAAGGTCGCGCTTGCGGCCGTGATCGCCTTGTCGTCGAATGCCGCACCGACGGAGGACTCGATCTCGTTCGCCCAGCCCGCGACAGTCGCGGCGGTGAGCTGGCCGGACTGACCCATCTGCTTGAGCGCAGCGCTGACCGACGTCGTCGCCGATTCGAGGGTCGCAAGGTCATCGAGGCCCGATTTGACCGCGGCAATCAGGCCACCGATGGCGACAGCACCGCCGGCGACGGCCAGGTTGCGCAGATTGCGGCCGAGTGTCCCGATCCCCCTGCCGGCTCGCGCGCTGACACGATCCAGGGTCGAGACCTGCTGGCGGACACCCTGCAATTGGCGCGTCGTGCGCTCGACGCCACGCGCCGTGAGCAGGATGCCCAGATTGAAACGCGCGTCACCGCTCGTCGCCATCGAGGTCCAATACCCTCCGCAGGTGCGTCACATAGTCGATTGCCGCCGCCCGACGACTCCGGGCATCGGTGTCGGTGAGCGGCGGCGCTGGGCCTTCGGCGACCTGGACGAGGTCCGGTCGCCAGATGTGCTCGGCCCATAGCCGCCAGAGGAGGCCCTCGACGACGGGAGCCGGTAGACGTCCGATCTGCGCTGGCGTCCAGCCAGTCCGCAGGCTCAGCTCGAGAATCCAGGCATCCCGATCATCGTCGGGTGTTACGAGGCGCTCGCCCGTCGCGATCGCGGCGAGGGAGCGCCGGACCCGTTTGGGAGCTGGCTCCGGGCGAGCGTCTCGCCGAGCGCCGGACCGAGCATCTCGAGGACCGCCGGCGAGAGGAGACGCACGGTCTCCTCGTCGATCGGGATGGGTTCCCCATCGGCATCGACGAACGACCATTGCGCGATCGCCCGAGCGTGGTAACGCCGGCGGGCGGCGCCTTCGGACACCGCCTGGCCGACATCCACGAGATCGTCCCAGCCGAGCACCTCGTAGACGTCGATCCAGTCGGACTCGTGGGGAGTGCCCGGGCATTCGCACGGCCCAAGCTCCACCCGTGCGGTCGGGATGGGCAGGGTAGGATCGGAAATGAAGCGGCTCATCAGAGCGTCGCGACGCCGTTGACGACCGTGACTTGGAGGCGCGAGGCCAACGTCGGATCGTACAGGAACTGGCCCTGGACGCCGTAGACGGCCTCGCCGGCGCGCTCACCGCGGCCGACGACACTGAACGCGACCCGCCCGTCGATCGTGATCGTCTTCGTGCCTGACCCGGTGACCTTGACCCGCCAGCGCCGCTCGGTGACCGGAGAGCCGGCGGCAGTGAGGATGTCGAGGATGTCCCCCTTGGAGGTCGTGCTGACCTTGAGTTCGGCCTCGAAGGTCAACTCCGGTCGGCTCTCGAGTCCCCATGACGTCGCAGTGTCGGCCGCGGAACCATAGATGCGCCGGCTCCAGGGCATCCGTGAGGTGAGCCGGAAGCCAACGAGATGCCCGGCCAGTTCCGCGAGCGAGCCGAAGACCGTTGCCGTCGTCCCCTCATAGAGAGTCGTCAGATGTCCCTCGGCCGTCTCCAGGGTAGCCGGCGCTGAAAGCGCGGCCGTGAGCGCATTGCTCTGGCGGTCGATCGCGTCGATCGAGGCCGATGCCTGCCAGGGTGAATTGCCCGGCGCCGCGAGCGCATCGAAGCCAAGCGATAGCTCGGAGGCCCGGCAGCCGACGAGTCGCCACTGATCCTGGCTCGTCTCTGAGCCGACCTCGATCGTGTAACTCTTGGCCGTGAGACTCGTTTCATCCCATGTGTAGGTCCACGTGTATGGCCCGATCCCGGTGGGCGTGACGCCGCCTCGCGCGTGCATCTCGAGCAGGCGCATCACGTCCTCGAAGCGCACGTCGGCGTCGAGTTTCATGGACGCACCCCGGGCGCCATAGGTCAGGCGCCCGGGGTTTGCGGCCGAGAGTCGCCCGAAATCCTCGTCCGGGACTCGGATGGATCGATCGAGAGCCGGGTCGTCGCCCCGAGCCGGGAAGACGACCGTCGCCGGGACGGCGGTCGTATCGGTCGACTGGGCACCCAACTGGATGACATCGAATGCGCGCTCAGCCATGCTTATGCTCCTGCTCCGCCGGCTGGTAGAGGCCGGACGCCGTGAGTGCGGCGATCAGCGCCGCGCTGTCACCGTCTCCAGCGAGAGACGCAATGTCGGAGTCGTCGAGGTCGCGAGCCGGGATGCCAACCAAGTACCGGTCCCCGTCACCGAGCCAGACCAGCGCTGGAGCGTCAGGCTCCTGTCGATGGCGTGTTGCCATGGATCCCCTCCCTCAATGCCGCAGTCACGATTTGCTCCACCTCCGGAGTGACCGCCTCGAACGCAGGCCCGAAGATCGGGCGGGCGCGGAAGCCGGGATGCTGCAC
>CAYMBB010000312.1:0-2856 GCA_964388515.1 uncultured Anaerolineaceae bacterium | reverse complement strand
GGGCTCGATCGTCCTGTCTGCGAGTCCCGAAGGCGTGTGATGCGTGCGGTTCTGCCCGCTCGAAATGACCTAGTCCATCGCAGGGCACGTGCGAGCGACACCTCCGCACCGAGCCTCGCCGCCCGCCTGACGGCACGCGGCCTGGGACCGCTCCTTGCGCTCGCCCTGATCGTCATCGTCGGCGCGGTCGGCCTTCGAGCAATGCAATCGGCCGGGGAGCGTACAGGCGCCAATCCATCACCGTCGCCCAGTGCGCCGGGCAGTGCGCTCGGGCAGCTTCCGTCCGGCTCGTCCTCCGAGTCCCTGACACCTGCTCCGTCCGTTTCCGCGCCCCCCACGCCCTCATCGAGCGCCGGCGACGTTGCGACCGCTCGCTGGGTCGCCACCCAGTACGAGACCGCGCGCGCCTCCGGGGACTGGAATACGGCCTGGTGGATGCTGTCCGGCTACAGCCAGGCGGTGATCGGATCGCTGGCCAAGTACGAGCAGATCGAGAAGGCCGTCAACGCCGGGGGCGGCACGACGTTCAAGATCGAGGACCCGACGCAGGACCCCGACCTTCTCGCTCCGGAGTTCCTCGGTCAGGCATACCTCGACGCCCAGGCAAGGGCTGACATCAGCCGAGCCTGGCTCGTCTTCGTCGAGCATCCCAAGGTGCGTGGCGCGAGCGCTGGGACACTCGGGCTCCTTGTGGCTCCGATCGGCGATCACTGGTACGTCTGGATCGCCCACTGACGTCTCGCGTCCCCTCTCTGCCAGAAATCGGGTGAGACGCCCCATCTCCCGCAACAGCTGACCAGTGCGAGGGTGGCCGCCCGAGAGCTCGGTCCCCGATCCGATCCGTCGATCCGATCCCCCAATTCGTCCGCTTCGCAGTTTCGTCAGTCGACGATCGTGTGGCTCTGCTCGCGCAGGAACTGGGCGACGTAGTACATCCCGAGACCGGCCTTGCCGGTCGAGCCCGAGCCCTTCCAGCCACCGAACGGCTGGATCCCGGGCCAGGCGCCGGTCGTCGCTCCGGCCCGCCGGTTGACGTACAGGACGCCCGCCTCGATCGTGGTCAGGAAGCGCTCGACCTCGGCCGGGTCCTCGCTGTAGACGCCCGCCGTCAGCCCGTAGAGCGAGTCGTTCGAGAGCCGGATCGCCTCGTCGAGCGAGTCGACGGCGTGGACCGCGGTGAACGGCACGAACAGCTCGTCGCGGAAGAGCCGGTGGTCGGCCGGCAGGTCGCCCACGATCGTCGGCTCGACGAAGAAGCCGCGCTCGAGGCCGCGGTCGGTGAGCCGCTCGCCGCCGATGAACACCCGCCCGTCGCGGCGGGCCTCGGCGACCGCCTGGAGGTAGCGATCGACGGCGCGCTGGTCGATGATCGGGCCGAGGAACGTCTGGCGCGGGATCGGGTCGCCGACGACGAGCTGCTCGGTCTTCTCGACCAGGAGCCGGACGAGCTCGTCGTGGACCGGGCGCTCGACGTAGACCCGGCTGTTCGCCGAGCACTTCTGGCCGCCGAAGCCGAAGGCCGAGCGGACGATCCCCTCGGCCGCCTCCTCGAGGTCGGCGTGGCGGCTGACGATCGCCGGGTTCTTGCCGCCCATCTCGACGATGCACGGCCGCGGGTAGCGGGTCGAGAACGTCCGGAACAGGTCGAAGCCGACCTCGTACGAGCCGGTGAAGACGATCCCGTCGATCCCCTCGTTCTCGCGCAGCTCGGCCCCGACCGTGTCGCCGGGACCCATGACCAGGTTGACCAGGCCGTCGGGCAGGCCCGCGTCGCGGTAGGCCTCGACGAGGGCAACGCCGCTCATCGCCCCGGCGCTGGCCGGCTTGAATACAACCGCGTTCCCGGCGATCAGGGCCGCCGACGTTGGCCCGGCGGCGAGGGCCATCGGGAAGTTGAAGGGCGAGATGACGGCGAAGACGCCGTGCGGGCGGAGGATCGAGCGGGTGTGGACGGTCGGGTCGCCGAGGTTGCCCATCGGGTGGTCGAAGCCGTCGTTCTGCTCGAACGTGTCCGAGTAGTAGCGCAGCAGGTCGGCCGACTCCTCGACCTCGCCGAGCGCCTCGAGGCGGGTCTTGCCGACCTCGTAGGCCATCAGCGCCCCGTACTCCATCTGGCGCTCGCTGATCAGCTCGGCGGCGCGGCGGACGAGCGCCAGGCGCTCGCGCCAGGGGGTCGCCGCCCAGGCCGGCTGCGCCGCCCGGGCCGCGGCGACCGCGTCCTTCACGTCCTGGCGGGTGCCGCGGGCGAACGTGCCGACGAGGAGCTCGCGGTCGATCGGCGAGCGGACCTCGAACGTCCCGTCGCCGTCACGTTCCGTGCCCCCGACGACGTTCCGGTGGTACCGGCCGAGCCGCGCCCGGGCCCGTTCGACGCCCTGCTCGTAGAGCGCGTGCAGCTCCTCGTTGTCGGCCCGGAGCGTGGCATACGTGATCTTCAGGCGGGGCTTCGACTCGGTGGTCATGTTCGTGCTCCCAGCTGCATGGACTGGCGCTCGAAACCGGCGGCGTCGAGACCGTGGGCGGGGGCGGTGCCCGTCCGGGGCGCCGTCGGCGAGGGTTCGTGCGCCTAGTCTAGCGCGGCCACGACCTCGGCCAGCGAAGCGGCGACCGCGTCCGGACGGCCGCCACCCCGCCGCCGGGCGGCGGCCCGCTCGAGCTCGGCCGGACCGTGCTTGCCGGTCAGGACGAAGATGCCCCGCAGCCCGACCCGCTGCCCGGCCAGGACGTCGGTCCAGACGTCGTCGCCGACCATCGCCAGGGCGTGGCGCGGCGGCCGGGCGGACCGGCCCGGTTGGGGGTCGCGGGCCGCGATCTCGTCGAGCAGCTCGGTCGCGGCCTCCACGAAGAAGGCCCGGG
>CAYMBB010000311.1:0-2880 GCA_964388515.1 uncultured Anaerolineaceae bacterium | reverse complement strand
TGGAGTTGCCCCGGTTTCGTGGACGGTGATGCGTCACACGGCCTTGGCGGCCGGACTCGTACGATAACGCTCCTCGAACTGCTCGGGGCTGCGGTTGCCGAGACTGCTGTGGCGGCGGATCCGGTTGTAGAAGACCTCGATGAACTCGAAGACGGCGGCCTTCGCCTCGGCCGGGGTCGCCCAGTCGGAGCGGTCGATGAGCTCGGTCTCGAGCGTGGCGAAGAAGCTCTCGGCCATGGCGTTGTCGTAGCAGTCGCCGACCGAGCCCATGGACGCCGCGATCCCGGACTCGCGGAGCCGCCGTCCGAACGCCAGGCTCGTGTACTGCGACCCGTGGTCGCTGTGGTGGATGAGATCCGGGCCCGGTCGGCGGCGGATGATCGCCGCGTCGAGGGCGGCGGTGACGAGCTCGGTCCGCAGGTGGGTCGCCATCGACCAGCCGACGACCCGGCGGGAGAAGGCGTCGACGATCGAGGCGAGGTAGCAGGAGCCGCTCCTCGTGGGCAGCTCGGTGATGTCGGCGACCCAGAGCCGGTCGGGACCCGGTGCCCGAAAGTCGCGGTCGACGAGGTCGGGGAAGGGCTCCGCGTGCTCGTCGCGGATCGTGGTGCGCACGAACCGGCGGCGGTGGACGCCGGCAAGGTGGTCGCGCTTCATCAGCCGGGCGACCCGCTTGCGCGAGACGTGACTTCCGGCCTCGGCGAGATCGGCCCAGATCCGGGGCACGCCGTACGTCCCGCGGCTGCGGGCGTGGAAGCGCCGGATCCGCTCGGCCAGTGCCGCGTCCGAGCGTTCCCGGGCGGAGGGACCGCGTGATCGCCAGGCGTAGTAGCCGCTCGGGGAGACTCCGAGGGCCGCACAGAGGATCCGCACCGGATACCTCACCTTCTCCTGCTCGACGAAGCGGAACCGGGTCACCGGGTCCGCTCGGTCTCCTGAGCGAAGAAGGCGGCTGCTTTTCGCAGGATCTCCCGCTCGATCTCGAGGACCTTCACCCGCCGGCGGAGCTCGACGAGCTCGGCCCGCTCGTCAGCCGCGAGCGGCGTTCCCGCCGGTCGCTCGTGGGCCAGGCGGATCCACCTCGCGAGGCTCTCGTTGCTGATGCCCAGCTCCATGGCGACAGATCGGATGGACTGGCCCGACGTCTCGGCGAGCCTCACGGCCTCGGCCCGGAACTCGGTGCTGTAGTGGGTGTGCCTCCTCAACGTGGACTCCTTCCCGCGGACGCTGCCGCGATGGTAGGTGTCCACGAAAGCGGGGTAGGTCCAGGTGTGCGTGTGACAGCGAAGCTGGCACGGACGAGAAGGTAGGCTAACGACGACGAACGACGAGATCGTCAGCTGGGGGTTTGATGACACGATACTGGGCGCTGCGGACCGACCAGTCACGCCGAGAGTTCATGTGGCGCGAGCTTCACGAGGGTCGCCTGCGGCAGGGCTGGCGGTATCGATCCGATCAGGACCTCGAGCTCCTCGCGCGGCTGCGCCGCAGCGGGAGTCACATGGGGGACCACCAGCGCGACGCTTGGCGCGGCAACCGCCGGCTCCTCCCTACGGAACCCGGCGCCATGCAGGTCGGGGACCTCGTGGTGTTCCTCCACCTTCCCCGGTTCGGGACCTGGTCGATCGCCCGTGTCAGTGGCGGCTACCGCTTCGAGATCTCGGACATGCCCAACGCTGTCGACGGCACGCCGGACTACGGGCACATCCGCGACGTCGCCTTGCTCACCGGCGACCTTGCCATCGATCCCACGCGTGACGCCGTTTCCGACGGCCTCCGCGCGGCGATGCGCAACCGTCAGCGGATGTGGTCGATCGATCCCTGGGGCGAGGAGGTCGAGCGACTGGCTGGCGTTCGACCGGACGGGCCATCGAGGGCACGACCATGACGCTGAAGTACGGCTACGAGCGCCGCGACTGGGATGCCGCGAAGGCCGAGATCGTCGCGATCCTTGGCGATCGGGTTCGGAGCGGCCGTGGCCCGATGACCTACGGCGAGCTCGCCTCGAAGGTGAAGTCGATCTCGCTCGAGCCGCACCAGTACGCGATGTTCGCGATCCTCGGCGAGGTGTCCGACGACGAGGACTCGATCGGTCGAGGGATGCTCTCGGCGTACGTCGTTACGGCCGAATCGGGCATCCCGGGCGGTGGCTTCTTCGAACTGGCGGAGAAGCTGGGTCGCCGCGTCGATGATCGGCTCGCGTTCTGGGTCGACGAGATCCGCCGGGTCGATGCGGCGTGGCAGGGGCCGGCGACCGCGTGAGCGGTTCTGCGTTCCGGGTCGCGCGTTCGCGATGACCGTTTCGTCGTTCGGCTGGCTCGCCCATGACGACGGCGAGCGCCGCCGCATGATGGAAGTCATCGACCTGTTCCGCGAGCGCGGAACCCTCGACGAGCTGGGCATCGGCACCATCCGCGACGCGTTCGCGGAGCACTTCTTCCCCGGCACGAGCACGGTGCAGACGCGTGCCCGCTACTTCCTATTCATCCCGTGGATATACCGCCTGATCGAGGAGGAGCGCGTCCCTTCGTCGCGGGCGGGTGGCCGTGCCCGTGAGGTTCACACCCAGCTGGTCGCGAGCCTCAAGAACGGCGGGGTCGGCACCAACGCCGGCCTGATCGGCATCGACGCCGGCGATGCCCTCCAGCGCCTGCCGAGCGCGATCTACTGGTACGGCCTGGGACGCTGGGGCATCCGCCTGTTCGCGGGGTCCACCGACCGGTACCACGCCTCGCTAGACGCCCCCCACCGCCGCGACCGGGCGGCCCGGACCCCCCCCGGCGGCGGGCCCATCAACCCGGCGCCCCCCAACCGGCAGCCCCCGACACCCCCCACACCCCGGCGCCCGCCCCCGTCGACAACCTTCCATCAGGACGCCCC
>CAYMBB010000310.1:0-2890 GCA_964388515.1 uncultured Anaerolineaceae bacterium | reverse complement strand
GCGGTCCTGGCCTTGATCCGGTCGGCCCGCAGCGGCACGTCCGCTGGGCGATCGGCGCGACCCGCAATAGATACGACTTGACTTCTTATCACCCGAGTCGTATATCTCCGACGTGGCCATTGAACGACCGCCAACGCTCTTCGACCGGGTGACGGAATGGGACGCCCTGGTTCGTTTCGCCACCGAGCCGACCACGGCCTTCCGCATCGGGGTGGTTTCGGGACGTCGCCGGCAGGGAAAGAGCTTCATCCTCGACGAGATCGCTCGCCAGGTTGGCGGCTTCTATCATCAGGCGCTCGAGGAAGAGCGGATCCCGGCCCTCGAGCGGCTCGGGGCCGCGATGGCGGCAGACCGAGGCCTGCCCGGCGGCAGCCTCTCCTTCCCTGATTGGCCCGCGCTGCTGCGGGCCCTGGCTGAGCCGGCAGCTCCGTCTCCCCGCCTGGTGGTGATCGACGAGTATCCCTACCTGCTTGCGAAATCGCCTGACATCGCGTCCGCGATTCAACTCGCCTACGACACCTCGCACCTGGGGAGACAGCCGCCGATGCGACTGATCCTGTGCGGCTCGGCAATGTCGGTGATGGCGGGACTGCTGTCAGGTCAACGCGCCCTGCGCGGGCGGGCAATCCTCGACCTGGTCGTCGAGCCTTTCGACTACCGGGCAGCCGCGGCCTTCTGGGGTGTCGAGGGAGATCCGAGGCTTGCGTTTCTCCTGTACTGCGTCGTCGGCGGGACGCCCGGCTACCGGGACCTGCTCGAGATGGGCCCGCCCACGTCGGTGGCCGACTTCCCGGCCTGGATGGCGCGCGGGGTTCTCAATCCGTCGCACGCGTTGTTTCGCGAGACGGACTACCTGCTGGCCGAGGAGCCTGGCCTCACCGACCGCGCGATCTACCAGTCGGCCCTCGCGGCGATCGCGGCGGGCCGAACGACACCCGGCGCGGTGGCCGGCGCACTTGGCCGGCCCGAGACATCGGTCACCCACCTCATCGACGGCCTCGAGCGGGCGCACTTCATCGAACGGGCAGACGATCTCCTCCGGTCGCGCCGGCCCACGCTGCGGATCACGGACGCCATGCTTCGCTTCCAGCATGCCGTCATCCGCCCGGACCTCCATCGCTTCGAGTCGCGCCAGACCTTGGCGGCGTGGTCGGACGCCGCGGCGCGCTTCGAGTCCGGGGTCGTGGGTCCGACCTTCGAGGCGATCGCCCGAACCTGGGTGTCGCGGTACGCATCCACGGCCACGCTCGGCGGCACCGCGGCCCGGATCGGTTCCACCGTGGTCAACGACCCCGTCGGTCGCTCCCGGATGGAGATCGATGTCGTCGCGCTCGCCGCCGGGTCCGATCACCGGGCTGGTGCGGAGCCTGCGCTCCTCCTGATCGGCGAGGCGAAGAGCGGACCGGGTCCCCGAGGCGTGGCGGACCTGGTCCGGCTCGAGCGGGCGAGGGAACTGCTCGCGGCTCGGGCGCGTGTGGACCGGACTCGCTTGGCGATCTTCGCCGCCGGCGGGTTCACCGCGGATCTGCGGGCCGAGGCGATCCGTCGTTCCGACGTGGTCCTCGTCGACCTCGAGCGCCTGTACGCCGGCGACTGAGGCCCGCCCTGTCAACGCCCCTCGTCGCCGGTCCGGGCTGGCACGACAGGTTTCATGGCACGAAGATCAGGGACCTGCCAACCGGCCGTGAGGCACAAGCGACGACTGTCCCGTTGACACGAGTCCCGCTCGGGGCCAGGCTGGCCTCGTCGCCAGCGATCACCACTCGGAGGCGTGGATGTCCCGTCGATTCCCGGTCGCGCTCGTCGTCCTCGTCTTCGGCGTTGCGACGGTCCTGGCTGCCTGCGGTGGCCAGAAGCCGCCGGCACTGAGCGATCCGCGGGCGATCGTGGACGGGGCGCTGGACGCGGTCGGGGAGGCGAAGTCGGTCCACCTGGAGGTGGAGGTCACCGGTTCGCTGGCGGCGGGCCTGGGCGGCCAGGCGGCCGGCGGATCGCTCGACCTCGAGGGCACGACCGCGGAAGCCGACGTCGATCTTGCCGCCGGGAACGTGCGCGGCTCGTTCGCCGCCCCCGCGTTGCCGGGACTCGACGGCCAGCTGATCGCCATCGACCGGGTGGCCTACCTGAGGGTCGACCTGCTCGGCCCGCGCTACCGGAAGCTGGCGGGTGGAGGCGGCGGCCTGCTCGCCGCCCTGGCCGACCCGCGCCGGGCGATCTCCGAGTTGCGCCAGGCGCTCGACGAGCTGCCGGGCCCGCCACGCAAGGCACCGGGCGAGACGTGCGGCGACGCCGACTGCTACCGGGTCACGATCCCGGTGCCGGTGACCGGGATCGTCGGTGCGCCGGGGGACGGCCTGGGCGGAGTCCCTGGCTGGCCGGCCCCGGGCGGAGCTGATGGCACCGGCGGCACGATCGATCTCTGGGTCCGCACGAGCGACCTCCGGCCGGCCAGGCTCGTGGTCACCGCCGACGGTGGCAGCCAGGGGACGCTGACGATCACGGTCCAGCTCACACGCTGGGACCAGCCGGTCTCGATCAGCGCCCCGCCGGCCGACCAGGTGGACGAGGGCGCGCCACCGAGCCTCGCCCCGTAGCACCTGGCGCGGGCGACGTCTCGGCTCATCGATCCTCGGGCCAGAGAGCCGCCCGTCGGAGGACGAGGGATCGCCCCCGCTGGCCGGGCCCGGTGGGTGGCCGATGAGCGGTCGGCCCTACAATGACCCGGTGAATCCCGTGACCCACCGGTCGGTCGATCGGCTGCCCCCCGACGACCGTGACCGCCCCGACGACCGCGCCGACGACGGCCTCGATCCTGCCCTCGAGGGCGCCCTCGCACCCGCGCCCGAGGATCTCGCGACCGACGACACGCCCTGGGACCTGGCGCCCCGGC
>CAYMBB010000309.1:0-2928 GCA_964388515.1 uncultured Anaerolineaceae bacterium | reverse complement strand
GTCGAGTTCGCTCGACTCGCCACCGGCCCGCACGAACGCCCGGCCGGCAGGGTTGCGTCCGGCGCGCACCTCGCCGGCGAGGACGACGCTGCCGAGCGGCACGAGGAGATCGTCGGCGAGGTCGGCGAGCATCTGCTGCCGCTCCGCTTCATCGACGATCGTGCCCAGCGGGCCGAGCAGCCGGGCATGGTCATAGGCGTACTGGCTGACGCCCGGCCGGCGGACGAGGTCGGCCAGGGCGAGCGCGACGACCGGGCCCGGGCAGACCGCCCAGGCGCCGCCGGCCGCGACGACCAGGTCCGGGCTGGCGGCCGGCTCGAGGTCCGGGGTGGCGGCCAGCAGCCGGCCCACCGCGGCCCGGGCGGCAGCGACCCGGAGCAGGGCACCCTCCCCGATCGCATCGCCCCACCCTGCCCGTCGCAGGTCGCGCAGGCGGTCGCGGAGCCGGTGCCGGTCGAGCACGATCGTCGACCAGGCGCTGATCTCGTCCAGGATCCGGTCGTCCGGCTGCTCGGGCAGGAGCGCCGCCGAGGTGACGACCGCCGAGCGGACGGCCGACCGGGCGGGGCTGAAGGGCCCCTGGTCAGCGGGAGCGATCCCGGCCCCGGCGCGGTCGGCGCCGGGGCCGTCGCCCGGCCGGGCGACGGCCCGCAGGCCGGCCTCGGCGCCGATCTCGATCGTCTCGAGCCGTCGATCGAGCACCCGGGCCAGCGAGGCAGTCGCCCGGACGACGCCCGCCCGGGCATCGTCTTCGTGCGTCCGGAGCCGCTCGAGCAGCAGCCGCAACGGCTCGCCCGCCGGCTCGCCCGCGTCGAACGCGGCGCCGAGGAGAATCGAGCCAGCGTCCGGATCACGACCACCGGGCCGCGGCTCGAAGAGCGAGGCATGGGCCGCGCTCACCCCGGCGAGCACGACGTCGAGCTCGGGATGCCGGGCCGCGGCCGCCGCGACGAGCCGGGCGAGGTCGGCCAGGCTGCGCCGCTCCCGGCCCGACGGCCGCTCGCCGGACCCGACCAGCACGGCGGCGACATCACGCTCGAGCAGCAGCCCGGTCAGGGCCGCCGCGTCGGCCGTCTCGGCTGCCAGACCCGATGCCCGCCAGCCCGCCCGGTCGGCGAGGGCCAGGAGCGGCCCGGGCTGGCGCGCGCCGGCGGTCACGACCGCCAGGCGTGGCGCCGGCCGGGTTCTCGCGACCAGGCGGGGCAGGGCGTCCTCGTCGGCGGCGGCCTCCGCGTCGGGGAGGCGGAGCAGGTGCGCCAGCGCGGGGTCGGTGGTCCGGGCGGTGGCGACGAGCCTGGCGATCGCCGGCTCGAGCGGCATCGTCGAGGGGCCGGCCGTCGAGCCGAGGAGCCGCCACCGGCCGTCGACCCGCCCGACGAGCGCGGCCGAGCTGGTCGCGGTCCCCAGATCGAGGGCCAGGAAGGCGCGCGGGTCGGTCGTCACCCGCCGATGCTGCCCGCTCCAGCCGGTCGGTCAGGCATCCCAGCCGCCCTCGTCGTCGTCCTCGCGGTCTTCCTCGGCCTCCTCGAGCCGGGCGATCAGCTGCTCGATGCCGGCCTCGTCAGCGAGGATCTGGCTGGCCGGACCGAGCTCGCCGCCGAACAAGCCGCGGAGGGTCGGGTCGAAGAAGAGCATCGCGTTGCTGCCGAGCGAGCGGTAGGGCCGGCTCGCTTCGAGGAAATGGACGGCAGGTGCCGTGAGGCCGCGCAACTGGATCTCGCGGGCGACGCGCTCGACGAGCTCCTCGCGCTGCTCGTCGGTCGGCTCGACGGGGAGGTTCACGCTGGATCTCCGATGGGTTGGGCCGGCGGAGCCGTCGGTTCCCCGGCTCCGAGGGCAAGCTGGAAGGCGCGGTACGTGGCTGCGCCCCGAAGGGCGAAGATGACGGTCGCGATCGCGGGCGACCGCTCGAGCTCGTCACGGACGGTCCGGACCGCGATCCGGGCCGCCTCCTCGAGCGGGAACCCGCCGACCCCTGTCCCGAGAGCCGGAAAGGCGATCGTCCGGATATCGTACTCCCGGGCGCGCGCCATCGCGCTCCGGACGGCCGCCTCGATCGCCGCCCCGCTCGTGCGCCGGTCGCGGTCGAGCGACACGGCATGGATGACGCAGCGGGCCGCCAGCGCCCCGGCCGGGGTCACGATCGCCTCGCCCAGCCCGATCGGCCCCTGCCGGACGGCAGCGAACTCGATCTCGTCGCCGCCTCTGCGCTTCAGCGCCCCACCGATTCCGGTCGACATCCAGAGGGTCACGGTCGCCGCGTTGACCACCGCGTCGACCTCGAGGTCGCAGATGTCACCGTTCCAGAGCTCGATCCGTGCCACTCGCCCGCCTCGTCCACCAGCGTCCGGACGCCGATCGTCCCGGACGCGGAATCGTACACCCGGGTCAGGCGACGGGCCATGGCCGTGACGACCTCCCACGAGATCGTGGTGCGCGCGCGCGCCAGCTCGGCCGCCGTGATCTCCGATCCGCCCTGTTCGCCGAGCAGGACGAACTCGTCGTCGACGGTGATCGGGGGGCCGGGCACGTCGCTGACGTCGGCCATCACCGCGTCCATCGCCACGTTGCCGACGAGCGGCACCCGGAGACCGCGTACGAGCGCGCTCGCCCGGTTCGAGTAGCCCCGGCTCCAGCCGTCCCCGTAGCCCACGGGCAGGGTGGCGATCCGGCTCGGCCGGCGGGTAACGAAGCTCGAGCCGTAGCTGATCGGGGTCCCCGCCGGCAGGTCGGCGACCCGGACCGGGCGGGCGTGGAGCGACATCACGGCCCGCAGCCGGGGCACGGTCGGCAACGGCGGCCTGCCCGCGATCAGGTCGTCGGGGACGAGGCCATAGAGCGCGAGGCCGACGCGCACCGCGTCGTAGGCGGGTACCCGCCCGGCGAGGATGCCTCCGCTGGCCAGGAGGTGGCGGACGGGGAAGCGGA
>CAYMBB010000308.1:0-2942 GCA_964388515.1 uncultured Anaerolineaceae bacterium | reverse complement strand
GCGGGGTGGGACGCGCTGGTGGGGGCGGGGTGCGGGGACCTCCGTCGCGTGCCGGCGGCCGTGCGGTGGCGCGGGACTGCCGGCGCCGCGGCGGTGGCGCGGCACAGCCCGCCCCTCGCAGCCCGCCGTCGTGACCCGCCCGCAGGCTGCGCACGCGCCCCATCCTGAGTACCCGCCCGCATCCCGCGCACCCGCCCGGAGGAGACCCGATGGACCGGCCATCCGAGCTCGTCGCCCCCGCGCCATCTCTCGCCCGGCGGGCGATCCGCGAGCTGCCCGTGGCCGAACGGCCGCGTGAGCGGCTCGCCCTGCGCGGCGCCGGCGGGCTGACGACGGCCGAGCTGATCGCCCTCGTCTGGGGGTCGGGGGTGCGCGGCATCAGCGCGGTCGACCTGGCCGAGGAGGCGCTGGCGCGCCACGAGGGGCTGACCGGCCTCGCTCGCGCCACCGACCTCGAGCTGGAGGCGCTGCCCGGCGTGGGGGCCGCCCGGGCCGCCCAGCTGGCGGCGGCGTTCGAGCTCGGCCGGCGGCTGATGGCGGACTGGCCGGCCGGGCGCTGGACCGTCCGTGCCCCGCGCGACGTCGCGGACCGGCTGATGCTCCAGATGGGCCGGCTCGAGCGCGAGGAGCTCCGCGTCGTCCTGCTCAACACGAAGAACGTCGTGCTCCGCGTCGTGACCGTCTACCAGGGGAACGTCTCGTCGAGCCTGGTCCGGGTCGGCGAGCTCTTCCGGGACGCGGTCCGGATCAACGCTGCCGGTGCGATCCTCGTCCACAACCACCCGTCCGGCGATCCGACCCCCTCGCCGGACGATCTCCACCTGACGGCCGAGGCGCTCGCGGCCGGACGGCTCCTCGACATCGAGCTGCTCGACCACCTCGTGATCGGCCACGACGCGTACGTCTCGCTCCGCGACCCGGGCGTCGCGTTCGACCGGGCGGTTCCGAAGGCGTCCTGAGCCGGCTACAGAGTGCTCGCCGAGCTCCCGGAGACGCCGACCGGCATGAGCCGCACGAGCACCGTGCTCGCCGCGATGCTGATCGCGACGGCGGTGATCAAGGCAACGTACACATCGCCGCCGATCGCCTCGGCCGCGAGGAGTGCCGACGCGAGGACGAAGCTGAATTCGCCGATCTGACCGAGCCCGACCGCGAGCTGCAGCGGTCGGGTCGTGAGACGCGCGACCCGCGCGAATAGGTAGGCGACGCCGACCTTCGCGACGACGATCAGGCCCAGGAAGAGCGCCAGCCATGACAGCCCGCGGCCGAGAGCGACCGGATCGATCAGCGTCCCGACGGCGACGAAGAAGAGGACCGCGAACAGGTCGCGGAACGGGAGGAGCCGTCGTCGTGCCTCCGCGGAGACCGGGCTCTCGGTGATCGCCAGGCCTCCGACGAACGCCGCGAGCGCGAGCGGGACGCCGAAGAGGACGGCCCCGAGCCCAGCGAGCGCGAGGCCCGACGCGACGGACGTGATGAGGAAGAGGTCGTGCTGCTCGCGCAGCGCGAGGAGGACGCGCGGCAGGAGCACCGCCGTGACCGCTGCGAGCGCGCCGAAGGCGAGAAGGCCCGCCAGCGTGGCGACGAGCGGCCGATTGCCCACGCCGAGGGTGGCGAGGAGCATGGCCGCCATCGCGACGCCGGTGACGTCCTGGAGGACGCTCCAGCCGAGGAGCGCCAGCTCCGTCGGTCGATCGGTCGTCCGCCGCCGGCTTCGCGTGATGTTGACGATCACGACCGACGACGACAAGGCAACGGAGAGTCCGACCAGGGCGGCCGCGACCGGGGCGAGGCCCGCGGCGTGGACGGCGAGTCCCGCGATGGCCGTCGAGGCGATCACCTGGAGGGGAGACACCCAGAGCAGCCCGCGCTGCTCGCGCCGCAGGCGCGGCAGGTCGACTTCGATCCCCACCTCGAACAGCAGGAGGACGACGCCGAGATCGGCCAGGAGCTGCAGCTGGCCCCGGTCGGCGACGTATCCGGGCGTGAACGGCGAGACCGCCAGGCCGAGGGCCAGGTACCCGACGACGGCCGGGAGCCCCAGTCGCCGCGCGATCCATCCCAGTGCCGCTGCCGCCAGGAGCAGCAAACCGATCTCGAGGATGGAAGGAGCCGTGTCCATCCGGTCATGGTACCGGCGATCGGTACCGGCCAGGCCGATCGAGGCGCTGGGCGCTACTTCTTCGAGGGCTGGTAGTAAGGGTTCGTGCCTGCGGCGTGGTCGGTCGTGTCGACGATCGAGACGATCTCCGGCACGGAAGCCCTGATCGCCACCTCGACCCCCTGGCGGAGCGTGACGTCGACCTGGGCGCAGCCCTGGCAGCCGCCGCCCATGGCGATGTAGGCGACACCGTCGCGGACGTCGAGCAGGTCGATGTACCCGCCGTGAGAGGCGATCCCGGGGTTGATCTCCCGGTCGAGGACGTGCTGGACCCGGGCCGCGAGCGGGTCGGCCCAGCCCTCGTTCGGGTTGGAGATCGTGATCGCGCCGCCGAAGGCCGCAGCGTCGAGGTCGATCACCGCCCCGCGCAGCGCGTCGGCGCTCGCTGGATCGACGTAGACCCGGTAGCCGTCGCCCTCGACGACGATGTCCAGGGCCGGGGCGTCGGCGGGCTCGATCAGGCCGAAGTCGTAGGCGAAGCGCGCGCCGTGGCGGCCGGTCACCGCGATCCGGAGGCAGGCGCCGGGGTGGCCGGCGCTCGCCGCGGCCCGGGCGATCTTGTCCCGCGCGGCCGGGGTGACCATGAGCAGCGGCGGGTGGTCGTCGGTCATCGTGAGCGCATCGTACCGCGCGCTGTCGAGTCCGGCGCTCCGGCCCGGCTTCCGAGCGTGGCGCACGAGCCCGGCCTGTCGCGCCCTCCGCCTCCGGGCACGTTCCGGCCGGCGCGCCGATACTGGTCCTGATGACCCGCCTCCTGCTGCTCATCCCGTCGCGCACGTAC
>CAYMBB010000307.1:0-2952 GCA_964388515.1 uncultured Anaerolineaceae bacterium | reverse complement strand
GCGCGGTGGGGATGGGGATGGTCGTGGGCATGGACGAGGTCGCCGTGGCGGTGCCGGGCCGGGCGCGCGGGGTCGAGATCGACGCCCGTCCGGCGCAGCTCCCCGAGCGGGCCGGCGTCCCGGGGGCGGTCGAGCCCGTCCGTCCAGGGCCTCATCGGGCGGCCCGCGTCAGCGGCCGATCGCGGTACGATTCCACGTGACGAGTGTACCCATCCGAGGAGCGACTGAGCGTGCCTGCCTTCGACCCGTTCGGCGCCCGAGCCTCGCTCGGGCGCGGCCTGCCCGACTACTACCGCCTGGCGGTGCTCGCGGATCGCGGGCTCGACCTCGAGCGGGCACCGATGACCGTCAAGATTCTCCTCGAGAACGTCCTCCGTCACGCTGGTCGCGGGATCGTCCAGGCCGAGGACGCCGAGGCCCTCGCCGCCTGGCGGCCGGGCTCGGCGGCCGAGGTCGAGATCCCGTTCATGCCCGGGCGGGTGATCCTCCAGGACTTCACGGGCGTGCCCGGTGTCGTCGACCTCGCCGTGATGCGCGACGCGATGGCCGAGCTCGGCGGCGACCCGCGCCGGGTGAACCCGCTCGTGCCGGCCGACCTCGTGATCGACCACTCCGTCCAGGTCGACCGTTACGGCACGCCGGACGCGTTCGCCTTCAACGTCGAGCGCGAGTACGCCCGCAACGGTGAGCGCTACCAGCTCCTGCGCTGGGCGCAGGGCGCCTTCGACGGCCTGCGGGTCGTCCCGCCCGGGACCGGCATCGTCCACCAGGTGAACCTCGAGTACCTGGCCACGGTCGTCGCGACGCGCGACGACGGCCACGGGCCGGTCGCCTTCCCGGACACGCTCGTCGGCACCGACTCGCACACGACGATGATCAACGGGCTCGGCGTCCTGGGCTACGGGGTCGGCGGGATCGAGGCCGAGGCGGTCCTGCTCGGCCAGCCGCTCTACCAGCCGATGCCGCGGATCATCGGCGTCCGGCTGACCGGCCAGCTCCCGAACGGCAGCACCGCCACCGACCTCGTCCTCGTGGTGACCGAGATGCTCCGCCGCTACGGCGTCGTCGGCTCGTTCGTCGAGTTCGCCGGCGACGGGCTGGCCGGGCTCAGCCTGGCCGACCGGGCGACGATCTCGAACATGTCGCCCGAGTTCGGGGCGACCGCGACCCTCTTCCCGATCGACGACGAGACGCTCGCCTACCTGCGCCTGACGGGCCGGCCGGCCGAGCTGGTCGACCTCGTCGAACGCTACGCGAAGGCGCAGGGCCTGTGGCGCGAGCCGGGCGACGGACCGGTCTTCGACGACCTCCTGCGGCTCGACCTGGCGACGGTCGAGCCGTCGGTTGCCGGACCCCGGCGCCCCCAGGACCGGGTCACCCTGGCCGACCTGCCGGCGAACTTCCGGGCCGCCTTCCCCGACGCCCTCCCGGACCGTTTCGTCGCCCTGGCCGAGGATCGCCTCGCCGACGAGGGTGGGCTGCCGAGCGCGACCGAGCACGACACGGTCGCAGTCGAGATCCGGGGCGAGCGGCACGTCCTGCGCAGCGGCTCGGTCGCGATCGCCGCGATCACGAGCTGCACGAACACCTCGAACCCGACGGTCATGGTCGGGGCGGGTCTCCTGGCCCGCAACGCGGTCGCCCGGGGCCTGCGAGTCGCCCCGACGGTGAAGACGAGCTTGGCGCCCGGGTCCCAGGTGGTCACCGCCTACCTCGAGGCGGCCGGCCTGATGCGCCCGCTCGAACAGCTCGGCTTCGCCCTCGCCGGCTATGGCTGCACGACCTGCATCGGCAACAGCGGACCGCTCGACGAGCCGATCGCCAGGGCGATCGAGGAGCACGACCTGGTCGTCGCGGCGGTCCTCTCGGGCAACCGCAACTTCGAGGGGCGGATCCACCCGCTCGCCCGGGCGAGCTACCTCGCCTCGCCCCCGCTCGTCGTCGCCTTCGCCCTCGCCGGGCGGGTCGACATCGACCTGACGACCGAGCCGCTCGGCCGCGACCGGGAGGGAGCGCCCGTCTTCCTGGCCGACATCTGGCCGAGCAGCGACGAGATCCGGGCGGTCATCGGCTCCTCGATCGACCCGGAGCTCTTCCGCCGGACGTACGCCCACGTCTTCGAGGGTGACGCGCGCTGGCGCGCCCTTCCGGTTCCCGAGGGCGACCGCTACGCCTGGGATCCGGCCTCGACGTACATCGCCCGACCGCCCTTCTTCGACGGCCTGACGACCGAGCCGGCGCCGATCGCCGACATCGACCGGGCCCGGGTGCTCGCCCTGCTCGGTGACTCGGTCACGACCGACCACATCTCGCCGGCCGGCTCGATCCCGGCCTGGTCACCGGCCGGCCAGTGGCTGCAGGCCCGCGGTGTCGGGCCGCTCGAGTTCAACAGCTACGGCTCGCGGCGCGGTCACCACGAGGTGATGGTGCGCGGCACGTTCGGCAACATCCGGCTGCGCAACCGGCTCGCGCCGGACCGGGAGGGCCCGTACACCGTCCACCTGCCGGACGGCGAGCCGATGTTCATCTACGACGCGGCGATGCGCTACGCGAGCGAGGGGGTGCCGCTCCTGGTGATCGCCGGCCGCGAGTACGGGAGCGGCTCGTCGCGCGACTGGGCGGCCAAGGGCACCCGGTTGCTCGGGGTCCGGGCCGTGCTCGCCGAGAGCTTCGAGCGGATCCACCGTTCGAACCTGGTGGGCATGGGCGTCCTGCCGCTCCAGTTCCGGTCCGGCGAGAGCGCCGCGTCGCTCGGCCTGACCGGGCGCGAGGCGTACACGATCCACGGCCTGGCCCGCGGCCTCTCGCCCCGCCAGGAGCTGGCGGTGACGGCCCGCGACGACGACGGGCCAGAGCTCGAGTTCACCGTCACAGCCCGCCTCGACGGCCCGATCGAGGTCGAGTACTACCGCCACGGCGGGATCCTGCCGGCGGTCCTGCGCCGGCTCGCGG
>CAYMBB010000306.1:1212-2967 GCA_964388515.1 uncultured Anaerolineaceae bacterium | reverse complement strand
GCCGCGGTCCGCGTCGAGCGGACGGTCGGCGAGTCGGCCGCGCCGGTGCGCCGGCCGTACGACGCGGACGATCTCGAGATCCCCAGCTTCCTGCGCCGCAAGTAGCAGCGCCGGCCCCGATGCCGGGTCGGGACCCGATCGTGACGGCGCCGTCGGGCCGGACGGCGGGCGCCGAACCTGGCGCCGGGATCGTCCCCGATCCGGCCGAGGTCCGGGCGTTCCGTGCCGCCCGCCAGGCCGTCCTGGCCCGGATCGCGGCCGCCTGCGAACGGGCCGGACGCGATCCGGCCGAGGTGACCCTCGTCGCGGTCTCGA
This sequence comes from uncultured Anaerolineaceae bacterium, assembly GCA_964388515.1. Lineage (GTDB taxonomy): Bacteria > Chloroflexota > Limnocylindria > Limnocylindrales > CSP1-4 > JAKAHU01. The sequence goes on along the minus strand of CAYMBB010000306.1, from coordinate 2,652 downwards.
AGACCGTGCCGCCGGAGCGGCTCGTCTCGGCCGTGGCGGCAGGTTTCGACCTCCTGGCCGAGAACCGCGTCCAGGAGGCGGCGGCGAAGGTGCCCCGCGTCCCCGGTGCGCGCTGGCATCTCGTCGGCCCGCTCCAGTCGAACAAGGCCCGCCGGGCGGTCGAGCTGTTCGAGATGATCGAGTCGGTCGACTCGGTGGACCTCGCCCGCCGCCTCGACCGGATCGTCCGCGAGCTGCGCGGCCTGCCCGGCACGGGACCGGTCGACCCCCGGCAGCGGCTGGCGATCCTCGTCCAGGTGAACGTCGACCTCGACCCGGCCAAGGCCGGCGTCCTGCCCGGTGAGCTCGAGTCCGCGCTCGCCGCGATCGCCGGCTGCGAGGCGCTCCGGCTCGACGGCCTGATGACGATCGGGCGCCTGGCCGCCACGCCCGAGCAGGCCCGGGCCACGTTCCGTGGCCTGCGCAAGCTCGCAGAACGGGTGCGGGCCGTCGTCCCGGCGCTCGGTCCCGCCCTCTCGATGGGGATGAGCGACGACTATCCGATCGCGGTCGAGGAGGGCGCCACGATCGTGCGGGTCGGACGGGCGATCTTCGGCCGACGCCCGGACCAGGCCAGCTGAGCCCGGACCAGGCCGGCCGAGCCCCAGGCCGATGGGCGAGCCCGAGGTCCGTTTCACCGTCCGCCTGACGCCGCGCGGCGGGGCAGACCGGGTCGACGGCGTCGTCGACGGCGTCCTGCGGGTCCGGGTCGCCGCGCCGGCCGTCGAGGGGGCCGCGAACGAGGCGCTCGTCCGGCTCCTGGCGCGCGAGCTCGGGGTCGGGCGGAGCGCGGTCTGGATCGTCGGCGGGGCCACCGCCCGGCGCAAGGTCGTCGCCGTCAGCGGCGTCCGGTCTGGGACGGTCCTTGCCCGCTGGCCCGGCCTCGGGCTATGATCGACGGGTCCGGGCGCGACGCCCGGCCTGTCCGCGGGGCGATTGGCTCAGTCGGTTAGAGCGCGCGGTTCACATCCGCGAGGTCACTGGTTCGAATCCAGTATCGCCCACCACTCCTGCCATGAGAGCGCAATGTTCACCGTGGCACGTGGGCCGTCCGATCGAAGCTAGAGCAGGCTGGGGCATGGACGGGAAGTCGAGCAGGCCGCCGGCGATCCTGGAGGCGATGTCGGTCTATCGCGCCGCGCGCACCACGTTCCTCACACGCGGTTGGCCCGATCGATCGCGGGATCGTCGCCGGCTGGCTCGCCCGTTTCCCGATGATGACGCTCGACGGCCAGACCCCCTCGGTCGATGAGCTCATCGAACGGCTGTCTTCCTTCTGGCTGCCCTACAGACCCTCGTCTACGTCGGGTGCACGACCGTTCCACTCAGCGACCGCGTCGCTGCCTATTACAGGACTCCGCCCGGCGACCGATCTCCCCACCGCGGTGGCTGCTGGGTCAA
>CAYMBB010000306.1:0-1112 GCA_964388515.1 uncultured Anaerolineaceae bacterium | reverse complement strand
CAACCGCCCCCGCGACCGTTGAGCGTCCGCTACGGCAGGGCGGCGAGCACCTCCGTGGCCACCGCCGAATAGGCAGGCGCTACGAGCGCGGATAGCCGGCGCACGGCGGCAGGCCGGACGGATCGACTGGCATGAGGCCGACGCGCGTGCCGTCGGAGGTGACGACCACACTCACGAGCCCGGTGTAGTCGGGCGGGGCGTGCACGGCAACAGCGAGCGGGACTGCACCCGGGACTATCGTGGCGCCGGGGCCCGGCACCTCCGACGGGGCGAACTCCCGGGCCGAACAGGGCGGAAGACCCAGGGCCGGCCCGATCGCCACCGTGACCGTCGTCCGGTTGTAGATGGCCCACGAGAACGCGGGTGACGGAGCCGGCACGACGGTCGGGAAGGTGGCGCCCGCCGACGCCGGCGAGACGGCCGATCCGCCCGTGCACGCGGCGGCGATCATGCTGGCGGCGACGAGCACAGGCGGGAATCCGCCGATCCGTGTCGACCACCGTCGCGCAGAGCGCCCGCCGATCGGGTTCCGAGCCCCCACCGTGATCCTCTCGGCCCTCCCACGTCGCGGGTTTCGACGATCGCCGGGATGGCGAGGTTCCGCCGCGAATCGCTCACTCCCAGTCTACGGCCCCGGCGGAGGCCTTCACAAGCACGCCGTCGACCCACCCCGCCGCGGGCGGCTGCCCGGCCAGGACCGGCCCCCGGCAATGGCCAGGCCGGCGTGCCGGCCGCACCTCCGATACGATCGACCCGATGTCACCAGCCGCACCCCATCCGCTGCCGGAGCCCGACCGCCCGGCCGTCCTCGAGTTCCAGGGCGTCCGGGTCTGGCGCGGCTCGTCGACCCTCCTCGGGCCGCTCGACTGGACGGTCCGGGCCGGTGAGCGCTGGGTCATCGTCGGCCCGAACGGGTCCGGGAAGACGACCCTGCTCCAGGTCGCAAGCACGTACCTCTGGCCGTCGGAGGGACAGGTGGCCGTGCTTGGGGAGCGGATCGGCGCGGCCGCTGCCCGCCACCTCCGGCCGCGGACCCGGTATGCCACCCCGGCCCTGGCAGCCGCCCTGCCGGCCGGCCTGCCCGCGCGCGAGGTCGTGACCCCTGCCCGGCC
>CAYMBB010000305.1:0-2997 GCA_964388515.1 uncultured Anaerolineaceae bacterium | reverse complement strand
ACGAGCTCGTCGCGGGCCCGGGTCATCCCCACGTAGAACAGGCGCCGTTCCTCCTGGAGCTGGAAATCGCCCTCGGGCAGCATCTCGTGGACGAGTTCGAGCGGGACCGGGAGCGGCTCGCGGCGGGCCGTTGCCGGGAACCGCCCGGCAACCAGCCCGACCAGGAAGACGGTCGGGAACTCGAGACCCTTCGCCTTGTGGACGGTGAGCACGGCGACCGCGTCCGCGTCCGGGTCGACGTCAGCCGTCGGCGGGTCGTCCCCGGCCTCGATCAGGGTCTGCAGGTGGCGAGCCACGAAGATCGCCCGGTCGTCGGCCAGCAGCGCCGACTGGGCCCGCACGATGTCGAAGAAGCGGGCGATGTTCTGGAGTGCCTCCTGCGCCGCCACCGAGTCGGTCGCGGCCAGCCGCCCGAGGAGTCCAGAGCCGCGCAGGAACCGGTAGAGCACCTCCCCGGCCGGTCGCTCGTGGGCGAGCGTGGCGTACTCGCGCAGGTCGGAGACCAGCCTGCCCAGGGCGGTCCGCGTGGCCGGCGCGAGGCGGAGGATCCCCGGCTGGCGCTCGAGCTCCTCGACGACCTCCCAGAGCGAGCGGTTCCGGCGCCGGGCGCTGGTCACGATCGCGGTCAGATCCGGCCCGCCGAGCCCGTAGACCTCGGAGGCGGCGAGCGCGTAGACGTCGATGCTCGAGGAGAGGTCCGCGACCGCGCGCAGGAAGGCGAGCAGGAGCCGGACCTCCGGGCGAGCGTACAGACCGGACGTGCCGCTGAAGCGCCAGGGGATGCCGGCCAGGTTCAGGCTGCGCAGGAACGGATCCGCCTGGGCGTTGGCCCGGACGAGGATCGCATGGTCGCGCGGCCGGGCACCGGCTGCCAGCCGCCGGCCGATCTCGGCGGCCACCCAGTCAGCCTCCTCCGACCCGGTCGCGAAGGCGAAGTGGCGGACGGGCGGCGGCGCCGCCGTCCGGCGGACGGCCTGGAGCCGCTTGCCGATCCCGCTCCGCACCTCGAGGCGGTCCGGGTCGTTGAACCGGATCAGCCGGTAGCTCGCCTCGAGGATCGGCGCCGTCGAGCGGTAGTTGCGCCGGAGGACGATCGTGCGCGCCCGCCGGTAGCGCTGCTGGAACTCGAGGATGTTGCTGATCGCGGCGCCCCGGAACTTGTAGATCGACTGGTCGTCGTCACCCACGACCGTGACGTTCCGGTGGCGCTCGGCGAGGATCGCCACCAGCTCCGACTGGGCGCGGTTCGTGTCCTGGAACTCGTCGACGAGGATGTAGCGGAAGCGCGCCTGCAGTTCCTGGCGGACCGACGGCGACTCACGGAGGAGGCGCAGGGCAAGGCTCACCTGGTCGCCGAAGTCGATGAACCCCGCTCCAGCCAGGAGCTCCTGGTAGCGAACGTAGGCACGGGCCAGCTCGGTCTGGCGGCGGGCCTCCTCGGCCAGGGCGTCGGCCGCTTCGCGCTCCGAGTCGGTCACCGCCCCGTTCCCGGCCGGGACCGTCGGCCCGGCCCGTGCCGCCTCCGCGCTCAGCCGCTCTGCGTACGCCTGGTAGGCCCCCGGCCCAATGTCCTCGTCCTTGCAGCGGCTGAAGAGGGTCGCCAGGGCACCGAGGAAGCGGGTCGGGTCGCCGAGCGGCCGGTACTCATCGAGCTCGAAGTCGAACAGGCGCTCGCGCAGGAAGATCACGACCTCGGGTCGGGACAGGACCCGGACGTCGGGCGGCAGGCCGAGCTCGAGGGCGTATTCTCGGATGATCCGGTCCCCGAAGGCATGGAAGGTGGCGATCGCCGTGTCCGTGTACCCGTAGGGCACGAGCTGGTCTACCCGGACCTGCATCTCGGCCGCCGCCTTGTCCGTGAAGGTCAGGGCCAGGATCTCGGCCGGCTTTGCCCGGCGGGTCGCGATCAGCCAGGCGATCCGCCGGGTGATCACCTGGGTCTTGCCCGTCCCGGCCCCGGCCACGACCAGGAGCGGCCCGTCGCCGTGGGTCACCGCCCGTCGCTGCTCAGGGTTCAGGCCGGCCAGGAGCGCCTCGACCCCGCCCGGGCTGGCCGGCGCCTGCAGTGGATCGTCAGCCGCCCGTCCGGTCGAGCCGCCCCAGACCGGGATCTGTTCGAGGGCGGTCGGCTCGCCTGCGCGGCGTTTCATGTCGCCTCGGTCCGGCGGCGGGTCGAGCGGATCATCAAGGGCCATGCCCGGATGTTTGCGCCCCGCCGTGACAGCTCGGCCGTCACGCGCCGGATCGGTCCGCGCCCCGGTCCCGCCCGGCCCGTCCGCCGGCCGCGACGCGGTCGGCGAGGGCGACCCGGCCGAGCGACGCGCTCCTCGCCAGGGCGACTGCCTCGGCCTCCTCGTCGGACAGCGTCGCCTCGGGACGGCCCCGGCTGAGCGCCTTGGCGTAGATACGGGTCACCCCGCGGGCGTGGAGGCTGCTGACGACGACACCGTCATCCTCGCTGTCGAGCAGGGCGAGCGCGAAGCTCTGGTTCCCGCCCGTGTCCTCGAACGGGTTGAAGCGGACGAGCCCGATCCGCCGGAACGAGCGCCGCGCCTCCGCCTCCAGGCTGGCGGTCCGGTCGGCCAGGGCTCCGACCTCGTCGGCGAGTCGACCGACCGTGGCCAGGTGCGCCTGGAGGACCGTCTCGAGGCTGCCACCCTCGGCGCCCCGGGTCAGCCCGGCCAGGCGCGCCTCGAGCCGCGCGGTGCGCCGAGCCATGAGCGCCAGACCGATGAGCGCCACCACGAGCAGGAGCGCGAGCAAGCCGACGACGAGGCCGGGATTGGCGGTGATGAACGCGTCGAGGTCGATCGGTCGGTCCTCCGGCTGGGAATGGAGCGAGTCTAGCAGGCCCCTCCCGTGGCGAACGTGTCGCCTTCTCGAACGTGTCCCCTCGCGGCTGTCGCCTCCCGGCAGGGCGGCGGGTGCTATCCTCTCGCCCGGCGCCCCGTCCACCCCGTCGACCCGCCCCCGACACCGATGGAGGCCCCGCAGCAC
>CAYMBB010000304.1:0-3021 GCA_964388515.1 uncultured Anaerolineaceae bacterium | reverse complement strand
CGTCGTCACGGTGGAGCCGAGGGCCGCGTGATCGAGGGGATTTTCGAGGCAGGCCCTCAGTAGATCGTCGTCGTGCCGGCCGGGAACTCGAAGTCGAAGGCGGTCGGTGGCAGCACGGCGTCCGGCTCGAGCGTCACGACGCGCGCATCTCGGGTCACCTGCTCGCCGATCAGCTCGACGAGCCGGGTGATCACCCCGGTTTCGCGGTCGACCGAGACCTCGTAGCGGTGATCCGGGCGGTCGGCCCAGACCTCGGTGCCGCGCGGGTGGTCGCACTCGAGGACGATCGCCTCGCGCCCGGCGACCTCCGTTTCGCCGGTGACCCGGCAGCGGCCGGTGGCCAGGACGTTCTGGCAGAAGCCGGCCGGATGGACGAACGTCTCGGGCAGGGTCTCGGCCGGCAGCGGCGTGACCGGCCGGTAGACGGTCGACATCCCCGGCAAGTCCGGATTGTCGAGACCGGCCACGGCCCGGCGAACCGGCCGCGAGGTTCCCAGGTGGTGTGTCGCCGAGTACGTGCGCACGGTCTCGCCGTCGGAGATCCAGAGCTCGTAGTTGGCCGCCGTTCCGCGTTCGGGTTCGGTCGTCGTCACCCTGGCCAGGCCGGGATGACGAAGCACGGTCTCGATGAGCGCCAGGTGCTCGCCCTCGGCGGTCGCGGTCCGCTCCTCGATTCGCATGCGCAGGGTGTCGAAGCGGAGCTCCGCGTCGCGCATGAACGTGAAGAGCTGCTCGGGCGTCGGCAGGCTCGGCGGCAGCGCGACGATCTCCGGCCGTGGCCGGCCGTTCGTCGGTGCGGGCAGCTGCGAGGCACGATCCCAGAGGCGCACGGAGGTCATCGGGCGGGATTGTAGCCGATGGCCCGACTGGCCGAAGGTGCCTGGCGCGGGGCCGGGCGTGGGCGCATCGGCGGCGGGCGGGGCGCGCGGCCGGGCGCGGGCAGGGCGGCGGGCGCAGGGGCGGGCGAAGTGGGAGGCCGGCGACCCCGCAACGAGCCGGCCTGGCCCTCGCTAGACTGGTCGTGGCGGAATCACGGCTCCGGTGCCTGTCCCGGCCGGATCGTGGTCCGCTCGACCAGCCCGTTGCCTGGACGACCCGGCGCTCGTTTGGCCCCTGTCGTCCGGGCCCACGGGTTGGGGCACGATCACGGCGCCGCGTCCGCCTCGGCTCGCGGACGCGACGCACCCGGCGCCACCAGCAGCCCGCCGCCAGCAGCCCGGCGCCACCAGCAGCCCGGCGCCACCAGCAGCCCGGCGCCACTACAGGAGCCACCGCCATGGCCGCCACCGGACCATCCAGCCCACCCAGCCCCCGCCCCGGCTTCCGGATCGAGAAGGACCCGCTCGGCTACGTCGAGGTCCCCGAGGACGCCTACTACGGTGTCCAGACCGCCCGGGCGATCCGCAACTTCCCGATCTCCGGGATGCTCCCTCACCCCGCCCTCGTCCGGGCGATCGTCCAGGTAAAGAAGGCCGCCGCCCGGGCGAACATGGCGACCGGCCGCCTGCCGGCCTCGATCGGCACCGCGATCGTCGACGCCGCCGACGAGATCCTCGCCACGGCCGGGCCGGTCCAGCCGGGCGACGTGTCACCCGAGGTCGAGGAGCTCGAGCCGGGCCGCCCCACCGATCCGATGGGCCGCGCCTTCGCCGCCGTCGCCCGGGCCAAGGGCCAGGAGCTCGTGGCGAACTTCCGTGTCGACCCGTTCCAGGCCGGTGCCGGCACCTCGCACAACATGAACGCCAACGAAGTGCTCGCCAACCGGGCGATCGAGATCCTCCATGCCCAGGGGATCGGCAGTGGCCGGCGCGGCGACTACAGCGTCGTCAGCCCGAACGACCACGTGAACATGGCCCAGTCCACGAACGACGTCTTCCCGACCTCGATGCGGGTCGCCACGCTCGACCTGATCCGCGACTTCCGTCCGGCGATGGCGGAGCTGATCGCCGCCTTCGACGCCAAGGCGGTCGAGTTCGACGACGTCGTGAAGGCTGGCCGGACGCACATGCAGGACGCCGTCCCGATCCGCCTCGGCCAGGAGTTCAAGGCCTACGCGATCACCCTCCGCCGCGGCCTCGACCGCCTCCTGGCCGCCGCCGACTCGATCAGGGAGCAGAACATCGGGGCGACCGCGGTGGGCACCGGGCTGAACGCCGAGCCCGAGTACATCCGGCTCGTCATCGGCTACCTCTCCGAGCAGACCGGGCACGACCTGCGCACGGCCGAGCACCTCGTCCAGGCGACCCAGTCGATGCGCCCGATGCTCGAGGTGAGCGCGGCGTTGCGCGGGATCGCGGTCGACCTGGTGAAGGTCAGCGAGGACCTGCGGATCATGTCCTCCGGGCCGATGACCGGCTTCGCCGAGATCACCCTCCCGGCCGTCCAGCCCGGCTCCTCGATCATGCCCGGCAAGGTGAACCCGGTCATGGCCGAGTGCCTCTCGATGGTCTGCTTCCACGTCATCGGCAACGACACCGCGGTCGCCTGGGCCACCTCGGCCGGGCAGCTCGAGCTGAACGTGATGATGCCGATGATCGCCCACGATACGCTCGAGTCGCTCACGATCCTGCGCAACATGTGCCGCGCCTTCGCCGAGTTCGCGGTCCAGGGCATCCAGGCCAACCGCGAGCGGGCGCAGATGCTCATGGAGCGCTCGTCGGCCCTGGCCACGCCGCTCGCGCCGTACCTGGGCTACGCCCTCGCCGCCGACATCTCGAAGCAGGCGGTGCGCGAGAACCGGACGATCCGCGAGATCGTGATCGAGCGGGGGATCTTCACCGCCGAGGAGCTCGACGAGCTGCTCGCGCCCCACGAGCTGACCGAGCCCGGGGTGGCCGGCAACTTCCGCTTCACGCCGCGGATGCCGGAGGGGTTCGAGCGCCCGACGGGCCCGGTCGGCGCGGGAGGGTAGGGCGCCCCCCGAGCGGGTCGGGGTGGACGGCACCACGACCGCGGCCGGGTCGTTACGATCGAGCGGCCCCCGAGCGGGTCGGGGCGGACGGGAGCCGGGCTGCCGCCTGC
>CAYMBB010000303.1:0-3031 GCA_964388515.1 uncultured Anaerolineaceae bacterium | reverse complement strand
CCGACGGGCCTGTTCGGCCCGAAACGCGGTCCGCTAATCCTTCTCGGACTACGGCAGCGAGCTGCGCGGCGCTCGCGGAGCTGCGCGGCGCTCGCGGAGTTGCGCGGCGCTCGCGAGGCCCGCAGCGCCCGCCGCCCGGTCGCTCGCCGCCCGGTCGCCCGCCGCCCGCGCGAGGCCCGCGGCGCCCGCCGTCCGGTCACCCGTCGCCCGTCGCCCGCCGCCCGCCGACCGGGCGCCTCGTCCGTCCGGTCGCCCGCGCTCAGGTCCGGAGGCGTCCCTCCACCACTCGCCGGGCGGCGGCGCGACCCTGGGCGATGCAGTCGGGGACGCCGACGCCGCGATAGGCCGCTCCTGCAAGCACGAGCTCGGGCGTCCCGGCCAGGCCGGCGACGGCCGCCGCCACTCGCTCGAGGTGGCCGACGGTGTAGTGGGGCATCGCGCCCGGCAAGCGCGTGACGCGGCCGAGGATCGGCTCGCCCTGTACCCCGAGGGTTGCGGCGAGGTCGCGCCGTGCGGCCGCGACGAGCGCCTCGTCCGGTCCGGCCAGCAGCCCTTCGTGCTTCGAGCCGATGAAGGCGCGGAGCAGCACGGTCCCCTCGGGCGCCCGGCCGGCCCACTTCTGCGAGCTGAGCGTGCAGGCGCTGATCGCAAGCGGCTCGGTTTCGGCGACGAGAAACCCGTGTCCGACCGGCGGGTCGGTGAACTGCTCGAGTCGGTAGGCGAGCGAGACGACGCCGCTCGAGCCGTGCGGGATCGCCCGCAGCTGGGCGACCGTCGCGGGCGCGATTCCGTCGAGCAGTTCGGCGGCGACCGGGGCCGGGACAGCCAGGATCACCCCCTCCGGCTCGATCCATTCGCCGCTCCATTCGCCGCTCCGCTCGCCGCCCTCGAGCCGGACGATCGAGCGCCCGGCCCGCCGCTCGAGCCCGGTGACCCTGGTGTTCGTCCGGATCGTCACCGAGGGCGAGCGCCCGAGCGAGCCGACGAGCGCCTCGACGAGCTGCCCGGTCCCGCCAGCCAGGGTCACGAACGGTGAACCGGCGCCGTTCCCCCCCGCACTACCACCGGGCGTGCCGCTACCACCGGGCGTGCCGCCACCCCCGGTGCCGTTGGCCCCACCCCCGCCACGCCCGCCCCCGCCATCTCCGGCGGAAGCTCGCGCCCGCGCCCGACCCTGGGCCAGGCCGGCGAGGATGAGCGAGCGGTGCTCGCGCTCGGCCTCGCGCAGCTGGGGGACGACCGCGTCGAGGCTCAGCTCGTCGATCGGCGTACCGTAGACGCCGCCGATCAGCGGGCCGGCCAGCCGCTCGACGAGCGGACCGCCGAGGCGGCGCCGGAGGAACGGCCCGACGGCGATATCGCCGTCGCCGAGTCCCCGGGGCAGGACGAGGTCGAGCCCGATCCGGAGCTTCTCGAGCGGCGAGAAGAGCGGCGTCGCGACGAAGGGACGCAGGCGCGTGGGGAGGACGAGCCCCATGCCGTCGGGCAAGGGTACGAGTCGGCCACCTACCCGGACGTGGACGGTGCGCGGTTCGCTCGGCCGGATCAGCGCCTCGCCCAGCCCCAGCTCGCGGCACAGGTCGACCGCCGCCGGGCGGTACGAGATGAACGAGTCGGGTCCGGATTCGACGAGGAAGCCGTCGACGTGCTCGGTCCGGACCTTGCCGCCGAGCCGGTCGGAGGCCTCGACCAGGAGCGTCGGTACCCCGGCCGCGGCCAGTTCGTGGGCCGCGCTCAGGCCGGTGATCCCGCCGCCGACGACGAGTACCGTCATCGCCGCCGACCCGCGTTCAGCGCCGGTCCGGTCCGGGCCACGGCCGGCTCACCGCCGGCTCAGTGCCCGCGCTCGCCGTTGACCGGCGGCACGAACGGGCAGAGCGGATCGGCCTCGAGGACGTCGCCGGTCCAGGCGAACGCCCGCGCCCGGGATCCGCCGCAGACCTGGACGTACGGGCAGCGGCCGCAGCGCCCCTTGAACGCGCTCGTGTCGCGCAGCCCGGTGAAGACCGGGTGCTCGCGGTAGAGGGTCACGACGTCGTCGGTCCGCACGTTGCCGGTCGGCAGGGGCAGGAATCCGGACGGGAAGACGTAGCCGTTGTTGGCCACGAACATGATCCCGTTCCCGTCGCGGACGCCGAATCCGCGCCCCACCGAGGTCGCCGCGATCGCCGCGTCGTCCAGCCCCTCGGCGGTCATCCGCTTGATCGCGACTCGCCGGTAGTGGGTCGCCTCGGTCGTCTTGATCGCGAACGGGGCCTCCTTCGAGCGATCGTAGAGCCAGTGGTTGAGGCGCTCGGAGTCGGCCGGGCTGATCTCGCGCAGGGCGGTCCCTCGTCCGACCGAGATCAGGAAGAAGAGGCTCCAGCGGATGATCCCCAGCTCGTGCATCAGGGCGTAGATCGCCGGCAGATCGGACAGGGTCTCGTCGGTGACGAGCGTGTTCACCTGCAGCGGCAGGCCGGCCTCGTGGGCCCAGCCGGCGGCCTGGATCGTCATTTCGAACGTCCCGGGCACGCCCCGGAACGCGTCGTGGCGCTCGGCGGTCGAGCCGTCGAGGCTGAGCGACATCGTCTGGATCCCGGCCGCCTTCAGCGCCTGGAGCCGCTCGGGGGTCATCTCGGCGGTCGCCGAGGGGGCCAGCGAGGCGCCGATTCCGCGCTCGGTCGCCGCCGCCACGAGGGTCTCGAGGTCCGGCCGGCGGAGCGGGTCGCCGCCGGTGAAGACGACGTGGGGATACGGCCGACCGAAGCCGGTGATCCGGTCGAGGAGCGCGAAGCCCTCCTCGGTCGTCAGCTCGTCCGGGGCGCGCTCGGGGATCGCCTCGGCACGGCAGTGGCGACAGGCGAGGCCGCACGAGAGGGTGGTCTCCCAGTCGACGCGCATTGGAGCCCGGGCGTAGGTGTAGCCTTCGGCGTTGACCGAGCCGCCCGTGCCGATCCCGCGCCAGTGACCACCCGGACGGACGGCCGGGGTGGCACCCCCGCGACCCACCGGAGGCCCCCCCGGCGCGCCACCACCAATCCCCCCCGCA
>CAYMBB010000302.1:0-3034 GCA_964388515.1 uncultured Anaerolineaceae bacterium | reverse complement strand
GAGTGTCTGCTTCCCAAGCAGAATGTCGCGGGTTCGAGTCCCGTCTCCCGCTCCAATTCTCCCGATCCGCGCTCACTCAGGGCCGCAATCGCCTGACCGCCCACCCCAGAGGGCACGCCCTTGCCGTCCCAGCGGGTGAACACCTGCTGCAGCTCGTCGGCGACGCCCGCGCCGAGCCCGAGCCGCTCCGCCATCCGGGCCGTCGAGATGCAGTGCGACATGAAGCCCTGCGCGATCGCCGCGCCGCCCGTGGCGACGAGGGTAGCCGCCAGGCGGAGGCGGTGGACGAGGGGGTCCCCACCCCGACGCGGCGCAGCGAGTACGTCATCATCGGCAGGCCGGCCCGGTCGACACCAAAACTGTCGCGCCGATAGGCGATGTCGTCCCCGAACCAGCGCGCCACCTCCGGCGTGTCCGCGACGCAGCCCACCCATGCCAGGGTGACCACGTAGTAGAGGGACGCCCGGGCCTCGGGTTCGAGGCCCATCCGCTCGCCCAGCCGGGACGCGATCAACCAGGATCGGAGCGCGTGCTCCATCGGCTGGCCGAGTCCCAGGTCCGTCGCGAGCGAGAAGGCGGCCACGAGGTCCGCCAGCCGGATCCCGGTGTCGGGTCCGTCGGGCGCCGTTGACATTCCGCTCGTCGAAGGGTCAGGACGCACGATCACAGTTTCCCAATTCTCGGCGGCAACCTCAAGGCCGAGCGTGTCGTTGCAACGACGTCCGGCTCGCGACCATGTCCAGGGAGAGCAGGATCGGGAACACGGGATGGTCACTGAGCGTGTGCGGTCCCTCCGATCACTGTTGCTCCGCCGCGATCGTCCGCGCGACGATTGCGGCATCCTCGCCGACGCCGAGCAGGATCGCTGACTTCCGCTTGCGCTGGAAATGCGTCCCGACGAAGAAGAGGCCGCGGACAACCGTGCTCGCCCCGTCCACCTGGATCGGGAAGCCGGATCCGTCGAACGCATCCGGCCATGGGAGCCACGAGCGGTAGTCGGGACGGAATCCGCCCGTGAACACGACCGCTCCGAACCCATCGAGCGACATTCGCACCGGTGACTCGCCGTCGAACGGCGAGGCATCGGGAAGCTCGGGGCGTGGCAGACCGCGCTCCGCCGCCGTTCGGACGATGAGATCCCTGAGCTCGCGGTAGCGCGCATCCCCCCAGGCCACCGAGTCTGCGAGGTCCGGCGCGAAATGCGCCACCCGTCCCTCGGCCTCTAGGAAGCGTCCGACGAGCGTCACGCCCATCGCTCTGAGCGTCCGGAAATGCAGGTCGTGGCCGCCGTCGTGCCCGCTGGCCTGAGGATTGGACACCAGGCGATCCGGCCGCGACGGCGGAGCCGGAACCGGTGCGTCGAAGAAGCCCGTCTCGTCCAGCCACCAGACGAGGTCGCGTCCGCCGATCCGGCGCGGCGCCCACGGGGCCCGCCCGCACGACAGGACGACGCTCCGCCCCGCCTCGTGCAGCTCCTCGGCCAGCTGGCAGCCCGACTGGCCACTGCCGACGATCAGGATTCGCCCCGGCGGCAGGTCCGTCTCGTTCCGGTAACCGGTGACATCCAACTGCACGAGGCCCGAGGGCAGCGAGCCGGCGGCCGCTGGACGGTACGGTCGCTGATAGGCGCCGGTGGCCAGGACGACGCGGGCGGCGCTGACGTCGCCGGCCGAGGTGCGGGCGACGAAGCCACCTGGCGCCTGATCGATCGTCCGCACCGCAACACCCTCCTGAACCGGCGCCCGAGAAGCGGCAGCGTACCGCTCGAGGTGGGCAACGAGCTCGTCGCGGAGCATGAACCCATCAGGGTCGTCGCCCTCATAGGCCCCGCCCGGGAGCCGGATCGACCAGTTCGGGGTGACGAGGCAGAAGCTGTCCCAGCGATCGCGCCAGGCCTGGCCGATCCGGCCTCGCTCGAGGACGAGGTGGTCGATGCCCAGGGCGACGAGTTCGTGGCTGACCGAGAGACCGGCCGAGCCGCCCCCCACGACCAGCACGTCGACGTGCTGCATAGGCGCGGAGTCTATGCGGCGAGTGATGCGAAAGCAACAGGTGCGAGCTTGCCTGTGGCTCCCACCCGTCCCCGCTCCCGCCCGTTCCCTACCCCGCGGCCTGGCGGAACTCCACGAGGCGGCGGGCCAGGCGGGCAGGGTCCGGCAGGTCGCCCGGGCGGCGCGGCAGGTGGATCCGCTGGCCGTGGATCTGCTGGAGCCCGACGACGAGCATCGGTCCGTCGGTCTCGGCCAGGATCGACGGCCGAACCTCGATGACGTAGTCGGGCCGGATGGCGAAGAAGAAGCGGTCGAAGGCCGCGTGGTGGAGCTTGCACAGCGCGACCCCGTTGCTGACCACCGGCTCGCCCTCGGCGTCGCGGTCGGGCGTGATGTGGGCGGCGTCGAGGAGCTCCTGGTGGCGCAGTCGGCACAGGGCGCAGCGTTCGGCATAGGCCCGGATCACCCGTTCGCGGAAGGCGACCTGGTGGAGCCGGCGCCGGAACGTCGCAGTGACGTAGGCGCGGCGGGGCTCGGCCTCGTCCTCGCCGATCGCCCAGAGGTCGCGAACATCGTCGAGCGCGAGGTGAACATCGTCGACCTGCATCTCGAAGCGGAGCTGCTCCGGGTGGTCCTCGACGACGAAGACCGGGTAGGCGGCGACGTAGCTGCCGCGCCCGACGGCGTGAAAGTAGACGAGCGGAACGTGCTCGACCCTCGCCCGCCGCAGGCCGTGGTTGTCGCGATGGCGCGGGTCGGTGCCGCGATACGCGTAGCTGAGCATCCCGCGCCGGCGATCGAAGCTGTCGTCGTACGGTCCGCCGACGGTCGTCGTGATCGAGATCGGGAGCTCGCAGGCGGCCGGCTTCCAGATCCCCGTCGGGCCGACGAGCGGGATCGGGCGACCGTCCAGGCTGAACGCCTCGAGCGCCCGCCTCGACAGCGCCTCGCCGACCTCCTCGCGCTGGCGCGTCAGCCAGTCGAAGACGCGGAGCCGGATCTGGCGGTCGGCCTCCCCGATCATCGCGGCCAGGATACTCGCC
>CAYMBB010000301.1:0-3080 GCA_964388515.1 uncultured Anaerolineaceae bacterium | reverse complement strand
ACGCGCGACCGTCACGATCGTCGTCACGCGGCCGGCCCTCGCGGCGCCATCGGACGGCAGTGGGCGAGCCGCTCAGCCGATGCCGAGCGCCTCGCGCAGCTCGAACTGCCGGACGACGTCGGCGCGCGTCAGCACCCCGATCAGGCGATCGCCGTCCATCACCGGGAGCTGCTCGAAGTCGCCCGTCCGGAGGGCCGTCAGCGCGTCCGCGAGGGAGGTCGCCGGCGAGACGGTGATCACCCCCGCACGCCCGCCCATCACGTCGGCCACGGTCGTCGAGCCGCGCCGCTCCTGCGGAACGGCCTGGATGTCGCTCACCGAGACCATCCCGACGAGCCTGCCGTCGGCGATCACCGGGAGCGCCCGCCGGTTGCCGGGCAGCAGGAAGCCGTCGATCAGGGCCTCGACCGAGACCTCCGGGGCGACGGCCGTCGGATCCGGGCGCACGACGGCGCCAACCGTCACGCCCTTCAGCCGCACCTCCACCCGGACCTGCTCGAGGCTCCCGGCGCCGGCCGCCTGGAGGAACCAGCCGATCGCCGCGATCCAGATCCCGCCGAGCAGGTCGTCGCTCAGGACCCGGATGACGCCCCAGAGCATGAACCCGTACCCGACGAGCTGGCCTGCCGCCACCGCGGTCTCGAGACCCCGGCGCCGGTCCCCGGTCGCGTTCCAGACGAGGGCACGGAGCACCCGACCGCCGTCGAGCGGAAAGCCGGGCACGAGGTTGAACAGGCCCAACAGGCCGTTGATGAGCGCGAGGTACCCGAAGAGCGCCTCCAGGCGCGGCTCGCCGGCGATCGAGCCGAGCAGGAAGCTGACGCCCGCGAGGACGAAGCTCGCGAGCGGGCCCACGATCGCGATCACGAACTCGGTCCACGCCCGGGGCGCGTCCGTCCGGAGCGTCGAGACGCCGCCGAAGACGAACAGGGTGATCGAGCCGGGCTCGACGCCGCGCGACCGGGCGACGAGCGAGTGCGCGAGCTCATGGACGAGGACGGACGCGAACAGGAGGATCGCAGAGACGGCGCCGAGCAGCCAGGCCTCGGCGGCGCGAAGCCCGGGCAGCAGCGGCGGATAGTAGGCCTCGGCCAGCGACCAGGTGACCAGGCCGAAGATCACCAGCCAGCTGACGTGGACGCGCACGTCGATGCCGGCAACCCCGAAGATGCGGACCGAGCCGCCGCGCATGAGTTGCTCCTATGTCAAGCCGCGGCCGCTGTCAAGCTCGGAAGCCTGGCGGTCCGATGGGCTTCGTCGAGGCGGAGACGGCTGAAGACCTCGTCGCTGAGCTTTCGACGGAGGGCTCGCAGCGCCTCGGTCTTGGTGTCTCCTGCCGCCCGGCGGTGGTCCACATAGACGCGTCCGAGGGCGCCGAGACGAACCTGCGTGATCGCGATCCGGTGGAGGGCGAGGTTGAGCTGGCGGTTCCCGCCTCGGCTCAGGCGGTGCCGGACGGCGTTGCCCGACCAGACGGGGACGGGCGCCGTGCCGTTGTGGCGAGCGAATGCCTCCTTGGAGCGGAACCGAGCGACGCCCGCGGTTTCACCGACGATCTTGGCGGCGGTGAGCGAACCGCAGCCGGCCAGCGCGAGGAGCCCGGGCGCCAGCGTCTGGATGCGCGACTCGATCTCGCGCTCGAGGCTCCGAATCGTGGCGCTCAGCTCGACGATCCGGGCGAGGATCTCCCGGGCGAACCTGGCGACGAGCTCGGGCCGGCTGGCCAACGCTGCCGCGACCCGCTGCTGGACGACCGCCCGGTCGAGGGCGGCCCGAGCGGGCTCGGGGACCTCCAGCTCGACGAGGAACCAGCGGAGACGTTGCATCTCCCGGGTCCGCTCGGCAACGAGGTCCTCGCGGCGATCGACAAGCAGGCGGACCTCGCGCTCGACCCCGTCGAGGCGGGCGGTCGGCAGATCAGGCTCGCGCAGGGCCGCCCGGGCGACGGCGAGGGCGTCGATCGGATCGCTCTTGCCCGGCTCGCGGGAGCTCTGGCGGGCGCCGGCCATGAGCTTGGGCGGCACGCGGACGACGTCTTCGCCGGCGCGCAGGAGATCGGCCTCGAGCCGGCGGCTCAGGTGGCGGCCGTCCTCGAGCGCCCAGCGTCGCTCCGGCCACTGGGCCGCCCACCGGCGAAGATCCAGGTGGCCATCCCGCGTCGCGCTCACCGTTCGCTCACCGAGCTTGCGCCCGCGTTCGTCGACGGCCACGACCGTATGCGTGTGCTTGTGCAGATCCGCTCCGAGCACGACCATGTCCGCTGTCTCCTCCTCAGCCGAGGTTGACGACCGAGGACCGCTCGGCGGACACACCTGAGTGGGGGCGGTGCCACGCTCCTATCAAGTCACGCCGGGCGGTCCGACGTGTCTGACGGCCGGCACAACGCATGCAAGCCACGCGAACCGCGCGGGCAGCCAGCCTACGAGCCAAGCCGTCAGACGCAGAGGAGAGTGACACTCAGATCAGCCTACCCGGTGCGCGACCCGCTGGTCCGCCTGCTGCGCCACGGCAGGACCTCTGGGCCGCATCGGGGAACGATCGTCGCGGTCGGCTC
Organism: uncultured Anaerolineaceae bacterium; assembly: GCA_964388515.1. Classification (GTDB taxonomy): domain Bacteria; phylum Chloroflexota; class Limnocylindria; order Limnocylindrales; family CSP1-4; genus JAKAHU01. The sequence goes on along the minus strand of CAYMBB010000301.1, from coordinate 526 downwards.
GTGACCTTCGGCCCTGTGCCCATCGTCCGCCTCGTCGGTAGGATCGCCGCCCACCGCACGCTCCGACGTCACCGTCGCACCCCGAAGTGCCCGAAGGAACCGCCACCATGCCGCCACTGCTCGCCTCCGCAGGACTCGCCGGTCGCCTGGGAGACGTTCGTGCACGCGGTCGGGCGGCAGACGCGCTCCGAGCCGTCGCCGTCGACCTCCTGCGCCCCGCTGCCCGGGAGCAGCTCCCGAGCGACGACTGGGACCGCCTCTGCTCGATCGTCCACGGACCGGTCGACCTGGCGACCGATCGCGCGCTCGCGGTGCTGCTGATCGAGCTCGAGAAGGTCGTCCAGGAGGCGGGCCCGAGCGTCGTCGAGCAGCACGAGCGGTACCGCTCCCGGATCCTGCTCGGCACCGACTGACGCCCGACGGCCGGGGACCCGCGGCCGCGATCGGCCCGGTTCGCGCCGCGGCCGCGGCTGCTAGGATGAGGTCGCCGACGGCTCGCGGACGGGGTCCGTCCAGTCACTGTTGC
>CAYMBB010000300.1:0-3124 GCA_964388515.1 uncultured Anaerolineaceae bacterium | reverse complement strand
GGGGGGCGATCACCGGCCGGGTGCGCCGGGTGCGCCCGGTGCGCCGGGTGACCGGGGCGGTCGGTCGGCCCGTCGGGCGGGCTCGGGCCGCAGTCGGCGTCCTGAGCGCCACGACCGCGGCCGCCAGCGCCGTCTGGCGGCAGCGGCGGTTCGGGAACGCGGTCCGCGCCGATCGACGACACCGGGCGCTCCAAGGGCCTCGCGCCGGAGGACGTACCCGACGAGCCCGACGAGGTCCTGTTCGAGACGATCCGCCGGTTCAAGGGAATGGAGCGCGAGGTCGTCATCCTCGTCGAGCTGCCGGTCGCGGGCGAGCGCCTCGACGAGCTCCTCTACGTCGGCCTGACCCGAGCCACGACCGAGCTCGTCGTCATCGTCCCGCCGGCCCTGGCGGGGCGGCTGGGGTAGCCGACCGTCGCGCCAGGACGGCCGCGATCGCGATCAGGGCTCAGAGCGCCGCCGCCTGCTCCACGAACCGCCGCCACGCTGCCCGTTCCGCCTCTCGTTCGGCCGCAGCCAGGCGCGGCTCAACGCGGCGTGCAGGCGGGTTCGCGGCTGCGATGTCGTCGACCGTCAGCAGGGCGGCCCCGATCCCGGCGAGCCCGGCGATCCCGAGCGCCGTCGATTCGCCGATCGAGGCGGCCACGACCGGCAGCCCGAGCAGGTCGGCCTGGCGCTCGAGCAGGTAGCCGTTCGCCGTCAGCCCGCCGTCGACGCGGAGGGCCGTCGGCGGTGAGGCGAGGCCGGGAAGAACCGCCTCGACGACGTCGGCGACGCGGTGGGCGATCGCATCGAGCGTCGCCCGAACGACGTGTGCGCGGTCGGCCGCGGCGCTCAGCCCGGCGACGACCGCCCGGACGTCGGCCCGGTACCAGGGCGCCCCGAGCCCGGCGAGCGCCGGCAGGACCCGGACCCCGGCGGTGTCGGGGACGCTCCGGGCGAGCCGTTCCATCTCGGCGACGTCGGCCACGAGGCCGAGGCCGTCGCGCAGCCAGTCGACGAGCGCGCCGGCGGTGAACACGCCACCCTGGAGGACGTAGTCCGTCGCTCCGGTCGGGAGCGTCCAGGCGACCGACGTCTCGATCCCGTCGACGAGCGCGGGCTCCGGGCCGGCGTTGGCGAGAACGAACACCCCGGTCCCGTAGGTCGCCTTCAGGGCACCCGGCGTGAACGCGCCGTGCCCGGCGAGCGCCGCCTGCTGGTCGCACGCCAGGGCGGTGATCGGGATCGAACCGCCCCAGCTCGGATGGGAGAGACGGCCGAGATCGCCGCTCGTCGGGACGATCGCCGGGAGCGTCTCGACCGGGACGGCGAACAGGGCCGCCAGTCGCTCATCCCAGGCGCGGGCATGGATGTCGAGCAGCTGAGTCCGCGACGCGGTCGACGGATCGGTTTGCGCGCCGCGGTCGCCGAGCCGCTCGGTCAGCCAGGCATCGACCGTCCCGAATCGGAGGGTCCCGCGCTCCGCGGCCGTACGAACCGCCGGCTCCTCCTCGAGCAGCCAGGTCAGCTTGCCGGCGGAGAAGTACGGGTCGAGCGGCAGGCCGGTCCGCGATCGGATCTCGGGTTCGTGGCCGGCTGCCCGGAGGCGCTCCACGATCGGCCGGCTTCGCCGGCACTGCCAGACGATCGCGGGGCCGAGCCCGCGACGCGTCGTCGCGTCCCAGGCGACGACCGTCTCGCCCTGGTTGTCGAGCCCCGCCGCCGCGATCCGGCCCGGACCCCCGACAGCAGCCAGGACCTCGGCAACCGCCTCGACGACCGAGGCGAGGATCGCCTCAGGATCCTGCTCGACCCAGCCGGACTGGGGGTGCATCGTCTCGAGCGGGCGGGTGGCGGACGCCACCGGCCTCAGCCCCCGGTCGAAGACGATCGCGCGGGTGGTCGTCGTGCCCTGGTCGATCGCCAGGAGGAGATCGGGCGGGCGGGCGGTCACGGCGTGCGCTCGTGTGCGACAAGCTCCCGTTCGACGTTCCGGACGAGCTCGGCGACCTGGCGGCGGAGCGTGTCGCGCATCAGCGGCGTCCCGAACGTCGCGAGCCGCCCGGTCACCGCCACCTCGACGCGGTAGCTGACGCGGGTCCCGCCCTCGCCGGCGGGGGCGAGATCGAACGGGATCGAGGCCCGGAACGAGCCGGCGAGCACCCGCGGCCGGCCGTCGAGCTCGAGCCGCAGGTGGCGGGGCGGATCTGCGTCGTGGAACGTCGCGACGACGTCGGCCCGCACGGTGAGGAACTGGATCCGGGAGGCGAGCACGGCGCGGAAGCGTCCCGGCCCGTCAGCTGCGATCGTCTCGCAGCCGGGCAGGACCCGGCCGAGCGCGGCCGGGTCCTCGATGATCGCCCAGACGGACTCCGGCGGCCCGCTGAGCGTCACCTCGTCGCGAACGAGCTCAGCCACCGGATCGATCCTTGGCCCGTGCGGCGGCGGATTCAAGCTCGGCCACGACGCGCGCCCCGACGCGCCGACCGTCGGCCAGCGAGTCCCGATGGTCGACATCGGGGTGGACGCACGTGCCGGCGGCCCACAGCCCGGCGAGCGGCAGCCGGCCGCTGCAATCTCCGTCGGCGATGTCCCGCCTCGCGGCCGCCACACGGTTGACTTGTCTCAGAAGGCGGCGGTTCACGGCGACGCCGATGAACGCGCCCAGCACCACGATCAGGACCACGGCCCACGCGCCGACCTGCTTCATCACCCGCTCGAAGCGCACGCGCTCGATCATGTCGGTGCCGACCAGCAGGCGATAGCCGCCCGCGAGCTCGATCAGCGCGGCGCGCACCGGGTGCGATTCGTAGCCGCCCCCTACCCGGGCCTGGGTGTCGAACTGCACCCAGCTGCCAGCCTCCCGCCCTGCGCGCGGCCAGCTGTTGAGGTTGCCGGCGATGGGCGTGCCGAGCGGGCTCAGGAGCAGGTACACGGAGCGGGTGTGCGTCGGGCCTTCGCTGCGGTCGCGGATCGACTGCGCCAGTCCCTCGAGGCCGAAATTCGCGTACTGCTCGGCGAGGCCCTAGAGCTCCGCCTGGATCACGCTGTCCGTCTCGCCGTCGATGACCCGGACCGTGAGCGCGTAGACTGCGATCAGGAGCGCGGTGGCTGCGAGCGCGAATCCCACGATGTAGACCAG
>CAYMBB010000299.1:0-3138 GCA_964388515.1 uncultured Anaerolineaceae bacterium | reverse complement strand
CCCCCCCCCCCCTCCCCGGCCCGCTCCCCGGCCCGCTTCCCCGTCCCCTCCCCGGGCGGCCCCGGCGCGTCCCGGGGCCGCGGTTGGCGCCCCGGGCCTGCCCCGGGGCAGCGGGCGGCTCGGGTTCGCCCCGCGCGGCGCCTTCGAGCGCGAATCGGGCGCGCGACTGGCCAGCCTGACCGTCGCCTACCGCCACGACGGGCCGGGCCCCGCCCAGGCGCCCCAGGTGCTCGTGGTCCACGCCCTGACCGGCTCGGCCGACGCGGCCGGTGACTGGTGGGCGCCGCTCATCGGCCCGGGCCGGGCGCTCGACACGGAGCGCTACGGGGTCGTCTGCGCGAACCTGCTCGGCGGCCGCTACGGGACCACCGGCCCGACCTCGCGCGACCCGGCGACCGGCCGCCCGTACGGGGTCACGTTCCCGCGGGTGACCACCCGCGACCAGGCGCGGGCCCAGTGGGCGCTCCTCGACGCCCTCGGCATCGAGCGCCTGGCGCTCGTCACCGGCGGCTCACTCGGCGGCATGGTCGCTCTCGAGGTCGCCCTCGAGCGGCCGGCGGCGGTCGAGGCGCTCGTGCCGATCGCGGCGCCGGGGGCGACCGGGCCCCTGGCGATCGCCTGGAACCACCTCCAGCTCGAGCTGATCGACCGGCTCGGCGGCGATGGACTGCGTCTCGCCCGCCAGCTGGCGATGACGACCTACCGCAGCGAGGCCGACTTCGGCGAGCGGTTCGGCCGTCGAACCGAGCCCGACGGCCGGCCGTCGGTGGTCAGCTACCTCGCCCACCAGGGCGACAAGCTGCTCGAGCGGTTCGACGTCGACACGTACCGGGTGCTCGTACGGGCCATGGACGGCCACGACATCGGCCGCGACCGGGGCGGCATTCGGGCGGCTCTCGGCCGGCTCGCCGGAGCAGGCGTCCGGTTGACCGGGATCGGGATCGCCGGCGACATCCTCTACGGCCCCGACCAGGTCCGCGTCCTCGTCGAAGCTGCGGCCGCGGCCGGCCTGCCCGCCGCCTACCGCGAGATCGAGTCGACGAAGGGCCATGACGCCTTCCTCGTCGAGTGGGCCCAGCTGACGGCGCTCCTGGGTGAGGCGCTGGCCGGCCCGTAAGTGCCGGGCCGTAGCCGGCGCGGACACGCGGGCGACAAAACCCCACGCAACAAGAGAGGCGGCGGCCCTTCGCAGGACCGCCGCCTCTTCCCCTCTCCGGCTACTTCGGCCAGGGTCCGCCGCCGCTGCCCGCCAGGGCGACCGCCGCGCTGGCGACCGCGAGCAGGCCGGACAGGAAGACGGCGGTGACGATCCGCCGGGCGCTGGTGATCCGCGAGCGACCCATGGTCCTCTCCTTTTCTCGTGCCCCCGCTTCTGCACCCCGAGCGGGGTGACTCCTCGTGGGCGACGCGGGGGATGGTAGGCTGTTCGCATGCGAAAGTCAACTATTGCTAAACATCTCGGTCACGGCCCAGGCTCCCCGTTCGCCCTCGCCCTCGGCCGGGCGATCCGCGATCGGCGCCGGCTCCTCGGGCTGAGCCAGACCGAGCTCGGGACCCCGCTGACGAAGGGCTACGTCTCCGCCCTCGAGCACGGGCGGACCCTGCCCTCGCTCGGCGCGGCGGCGCTCCTGGCCGAGCGGCTCGGCCTGACCCTGGCCGGTCTGTTCGCCGAGACGCTCGCCGTCAACGGGGCTTGTCCCCCGCTGTACACTGCAAGCCATGAGCACGAACGCAGCCGCCCCCCGTCCATCGAGCATTCGAAAGACCACCAGGCGCCGCCACCGGGTCGTGGTCGACACCTCCGAGCTGGCCCGCCAGATCGGCGGCCGGCTGAAGGCGGCGCGCCTGAGGGCCGGCCTGACCCAGCAACAGCTGGCGGAGGGGCGCTACACGAAGGCGTACGTCAGCGCCCTCGAGAACGGACTGGTGAAGCCCTCGATGGCGGCCCTCGACTTCCTCGCCGATCGGCTCGGCGTGCCGGCCAGCTCGCTGATCAGCGACGAGACGCCGGCCTGGACGAGGCTGGAGGCGGACCTCCGCCTCGCCGCCGGTCGCTGGCTGGAGGCGGCTGACGCCTACCGGACGCTCCTCGCCGCCTCGCCCGAGCCGGTCGTCCGGGCCGAGCTGCTCGTCGGGCTGGCGGAGGGGCTGATCCGGCTCGACCAGCCGTCCGAGGCGGCCGGCGCAGCCAGCGAGGCAGCCGACCTGTTCACCCGCCTCGGGCGCCCGGCCGACACGGCCCGGGCGAACTACTGGCTCGCCGGCGCCCAGTACCAGCTCGAGAACTCGGCCGAGGCGAGGAACCTGCTGGGCACGATCCTGGCCGCCGTCCGGGCCGGCCTGGCGATCGAGCCGCGCTTCCAGCTCCGGGTTCTGATGGCCCTGGCCACGGTCGAGGCCCGGGACGGTGACCAGCCCGCCGCCCTCGCCTACCTCGACGAGGTCCGGGCCCTCGAGTCGACCCTCGACGACCGCCGCCGGGCGACGTTCCTCTGCGACCTCGCGATGAGCTACCGCGAGACGGGCGATCTCGAGGCGGCGATCCGGACCGGCCACCAGAGCCTCGCCCTCTTCCGCGACCTTGAGGCCGAGGCGGAGACGGCCGAGCTCGAGAACGACCTCGCCCTCTCGTTCCTCGCCCTGCCCAACCTCGAGCGGGCGGCCGAGCATGCCGCGAGCGCCCGGCGGCGGTTCGAGCGACTGGGCGACGAGCGGATGCTTGCCCACGTCAGCGACACCGAGGCGCGGATCGCGCTCGCGGGCGGCGATCCGGCGCGCGCCCTCGAGCTCGCCGACGGGGCGCTCGCCCTCGCGGAACGAACAGCGAACGAGAAAGCGACCGTCGATGCGCTCGCCACCCGGGCCCGGGCGCTCGTCGCCCTCGGCCGGACCGGCGAGGCGAACGACGCCTACGAGCGGGCGGCGGGGCTCGCCCGCGCCGGCGCGCGACCCGGACGCCTGCGCGAGGTCCTGGGCGAATGGGCCGACCTGCCCGCCCGGATCGGCGACCACCGGCGGGCCTACGAGATCAGCCGGGAGGCGCTCCAGGCCGGATAGCCGGCCGGCCGGTTAGCCGGGCGGCGCTCCAGGCCGGATAGCGCGGCAGGCCGGACCGGGCCCGCCCCCAGGGGGCGCAGC
>CAYMBB010000298.1:0-3142 GCA_964388515.1 uncultured Anaerolineaceae bacterium | reverse complement strand
TGGGTCTTCTCGCCCTTGTTGTTGATCGTGACGGTGATCGTGCCGGCCTTGCCGGCGTTCGAGTCGAGCTTGATCGCCCACTCGCTCAGCTCGGCCGTGATGGCGCTGGCACCCTCGGCCGGCGCCGATGGGGCGGCAGAGGAACCCGCCCCGGACGTGCAGGCGGTGACGAGCAGTGCGGTCGCGCCGATGAGCGCCAGCGGACGTCGGAAGTGCATCGAACCCTCCTTGGGACACGCCCCGGAACCGCCCTGGGCAGGCGTCCGGGGAGCCTCCTGATGTGGACGCAGCGGGGGCCCACGCTAGCCACAAAGGCTGGCCCGGGTTTCAGTCGGCATCTATACTGAAATCCAGCCATCTTGGAGGTCCGCGGTGACCATACCGTCCTACACGGAGACGCTGAAGCCCGGCAGCGTCGATCCGACGGTTGACGGGTCGGCAGTCCCACCGGCTGACCCGGTGCCCGCAGGCCGGGCGACAGCTGGACCAGGTGGACCCTCGCACGCTCTCGATCGCTGGCTCGACCGCCTGGCCGGCCGCCCCCGCGGCGTCCAGCTCGCGCTCGACGCCGCGGCGATCGGACTCGCGCTCCTGACGCTGGCCCAGGTCGGTCCGGCCGAGTTCCTGTTCCACGGCATCTTCGTCCTGCTCGTGGTCCACGCGTTCCTGTTCGGGCTGGCGGGCACGCTGTGGCGGATCGGCATCGTGTCGATGGCGATCCTCGCCTATGCCACCGCGCCGGCGCTGGGTGCCCCGATCCAGCAGATGGAGCTGAGTGAGTGGCCGCTGATGTTCGTGATCGCCGTCCTCGTGGCCTGGATGGCCGACCGCCGGGCGTCGACGGCGCGCCTCTATGTCGGGCTCTTCCGGCGCGCCAGCGACCGGCTGCTGACGGTCCAGGAGGACGAGCGACGGCGCCTGGCCCGCGAACTGCACGACGGGGTGGGCCAGACGCTCACCGCGCTCACGCTCACGCTCGACGCCGTCGATGGCGCCGTCGTCCCGGGTGAGGCCGATGCCCGGCTCGCCTCCGCGCGGCGATTGGCGGAGGATGCGCTCACGGAGACCCGCGAGCTGGCCAACCGCCTTCGTCCCGCCCGCCTGGACCAGGTGGGGCTGGTCGCGGCGGTCCGCGACCTGGCGAGTCGCGCCGGGATCCCCGTCCGGGTCGAGGTAGGTCCGGACCTGGAACAGGTCGGCCGGCTCGATCCGGTCGCCTCGGCGGAAACCTACCGGATCGTCCAGGAGGCGCTATGCAACGCGGCACGCCACAGCGGGGCGCGCGAGGCCCGGGTCGCGCTCGCGGCGGCCGACGGCGCGCTCCGGATCGTGGTCGCCGACCCGGGCCGAGGCTTCGATCCCACGATCGGGCACCAGAACGGGCTCGGCCTGGCCGGGATGCGTGAACGCGCCGTCCTGCTGGGCGGCCACCTTGGGATCGAGTCGGCACCGGGCAACGGGACGCGCGTCGTCCTCGAGGTGCCACTCGGAGCGGACACCGAATCCTCCGTCCGGACGGCCGAGGCGGGCGCGGTGCCATGACCGGCGGCATCAGCGTCGCGATCATCGAGGACCACGCCCTGGTGCGGGAAGGGCTCCGGCTGATCCTGCAGGGCGAACCGGGGATCCAGATCGTGGGCGAGGCGGCCGACGTTGCCGAGGCGTTCGCGCTCGTGGAGCGCACCGCGCCGGACGTGGCGCTGATCGATCTGACGCTCGGCGACCACGACGGGATCCCGCTCCTGCGTGGCCTCGGCGTGCGCTACCCGGACACCCGAAGCCTGGCGGTCACGATGCACAGCGACGGGGAGACCGTCCGCCAGGCGTTCCTGGCCGGGGCGGCAGGGTACGTCGTGAAAGGTGCGGCACGCGCGGAGCTGATCGCGGCGATCCGGGCCGTCGGGCGCGGCGAGCGCTACGTCCATTCGGCGGTCGCCGGCGCGGTGCTCGACGACTCGCTGCGCTGGCTCCGCCACGGCGACGTGCTCAGTCCGCGCGAGCGCGAGGTGCTCCGGCTGCTGGCCGGCGGCCGAACGGCGGTGGAGACGAGCCGGCTGCTCGGCATCAGCGCCCACACCGTCCGACGCCACGTCGCCAACCTGGCGGCCAAGCTCGGCCTCAGGGGTCGGGCGGCATTGATCCGCTACGCGATCGAGCACCAGCTCGTGCGCGAGGAGGGTTGATCCACCCGGCGAGGCGTTCTGCACCAAAGAACAAAAGGCCACGCGCGACGCCCGGGCGAGCTCCGGACGGAATCAGCCTAGCTCCCGGCGGACGACCGGGAACCGTTCGTCGTCGACCGCCAGCCTGAACCCGGCGGCGAGCCAGAACGCCGGCGTCGCGCCGCTCGTGGCATCCGGCCGGGTTCCCGCCTCCGGATACGCCTCGACGGCGGCGAAGCCACGGCTGGCGAGGTCGTCGCAGACCGCCTGAACGAGGCGCGTCGCGTGACCACGACCCCGGGCCTCGGCGGTCGTGGCGATACACGTGATCACCGCCGGCAGCGGCGCCTCCGGCAGCTGCGGGTAGAGGTCGCGCAGCCGGAGCGCGCGCGGATAGGCGGAGAGCGGTCCGAACTGGGCGTAGGCAACCGGTCGATCGTCGACCAGGAGGACCTTCGCGTAGCTGCCGAAGATCGCCAGGCCGCGCCCCAGGAGCGCGAGCTTGCGCGGCCCACCGGCCTCGGACGTCTTCGGACCGAGGCTCCGCGGCGCTCGCGGGGCGAACGGGTTATCGGCCAGCCGGTCCTCGTCGTCGATGGCAAACGGGTTGAAGGCGGGGGCAGCCTTCGGCGGCGGGGCGAACGGGTTGGCGGCGAGGTCGGGCACACGGGGGGTTGCGGCCGGCCCCGGGGCGGAGGCCGGCGCCGGCTGGAGCCAGCTCGCCCGGTGCGCCTTCGAGCCCCGGTCGGCGTCCTCCCAGTAGTCGCACGTCCGATGGTCGAACGCCGGGTCGGCGCAGGGCGGGATGAGCGCGAACGATGACTCGTCGCGGACGTCGATGATCCGGATCGCGGTCATGCTGGACCCCAGTCTATCGGCTCCGAGACTGCGCCGGTGCACCGCCCGGCTACAGGTCGAGCACGAGGCGCAGCGCGGCGTCGAGGCGCTCGAGCGCCCCCGGGGCGAGGCGACCGACACGC
>CAYMBB010000297.1:0-3151 GCA_964388515.1 uncultured Anaerolineaceae bacterium | reverse complement strand
CCGCTCGTCGTCCGGACCGGCAAGCACACCGGCCGCTCGCCGAAGGACAAGTTCGTCGTCCGTGAGCCTTCGACCGAGGCGAAGGTCTGGTGGGGCGAGATCAACCAGCCGATCGAGGAAGCCCGCTACGACGGCCTCCGCGCCCGCCTGCTCGACTACCTAGCCGACCGCGACCTGTTCGCCCAGGACTGCTTCATCGGCGCCCACCCGGACCACCGCCGCTCGCTGCGCGTCTACACCGAGACGGCCTGGGCGAGCATCTTCGCCGAGAACCTCTTCATCCGCCCCAGCCAGGAGCAGCTGAAGGGCTTCGTGCCGAACTTCACGATCATCAACGTCCCCTCGTTCCGGGCCGACCCGGTCATCGACGGCACCCGCTCGGAGACCGCGATCCTCGTCCACCTCGCCCGGCGCGAGGTGATCATCGTCGGCACCGAGTACGCCGGCGAGATCAAGAAGTCCGCCTTCACGGTCATGAACTTCCTCCTCCCCGACGAAGGCGTCCTGCCGATGCACTCGGCGGCGAATGTCGGGCCGGACGGCGACCCGGCGATCTTCTTCGGGCTCTCGGGGACGGGCAAGACGACCCTCTCGGCGGACCCCTACCGGACCCTGATCGGGGACGACGAGCACGGCTGGGGCGACGTCGGCGTCTTCAACTTCGAGGGCGGCTGCTACGCCAAGACGATCCGTCTCTCGCCGATGTACGAGCCGGACATCTTCCAGACCACGAAGCGCTTCGGCACGATCCTCGAGAACGTCGACATCGACCCGGTCACCCGCCACCTCGACCTGAACTCGGAGCGCTTCACCGAGAACACCCGGGGCGCCTATCCGCTCCACTTCATCGGCAACGCCTCGGAGAGCGGGATCACCGGCCAGCCCCGGAACGTCGTCCTCCTGACCGCCGACGCGTTCGGCGTCCTGCCCCCGATCAGCCGGCTGACCCACGAGCAGGCGATGTACCACTTCATCAGCGGTTACACCGCCAAGCTGGCCGGCACCGAGGTCGGGATCAGGGAGCCCAAGGCGACCTTCTCGGCCTGTTTCGGGGCCCCGTTCATGCCTCGCCACCCGGGCGTCTACGCCGAGATGCTCGGCGACCGGCTGGCGAAGCACGACGTCCCGGTCTGGCTCGTGAACACCGGCTGGACCGGCGGCCCGTACGGGGTGGGACAGCGGATGAACATCAACTTCACCCGCTCGATGGTCCGCGCCGCCCTGGCCGGCAAGCTCGACGACGTCCCGACCGAGATCGACCCGATCTTCGGCGTCGCCGTCCCGGTCTGGTGCCCGGACGTGCCGAGCGAGTTCCTCCAGCCGCGCTCGACCTGGCAGGATCCCGAGGCCTACGACGCCCAGGCCCGCGAGCTGGCCCGGATGTTCGCCGAGAACTTCGACCAGTACGCCGACGGTGTGAGCGAGGGGGTCCGCGCGGCGGGTCCGCGGGTCGAGTAGGCCGGCCAGCCCGGGGCGGGGTCCGGCCTTGACGGGGACCGGCCGTGTGCGCAATCATGTGCGCATGAGTGTGCGCACGAACCTCCTGCTACCCAACGACCTGGTCGAGGAGCTCGACCGCGTCGCCGGACCTCGCAACCGGAGCCGGTTCGTGGCCGACGCGATCCGGTACAAGCTCAGGCGGGAGAGGCTTCGGCAGGCGTGGGAGAAGAGCTTCGGCATCCTCAAGGCGGAGGACTATCCGCACTGGGCCACGTCAGAACAGGTGGTTGAGTGGGTCCGCGAGATGCGGGCGGAGGAGACCGATCCCGGACCTGATCCGATCCCCAAGCTGAGCGACCCCCGTGCGGCTCGTCGTTGACTCGGCGTTCGTGATCGACTACCTGCGAGGGCTCCCGGAGGCGGAGCGGCGATGGGAGGCCGTCTTCACCGAGGGCGACGAGCCGATCGTCAACGAGATCATCGTGTGCGAAGTGCGCGCCGGGCTGCTCGAGCGCGACGAGTTGAGGCTGCGCGCGTTCCTCGAGCCGGTCGAGTTCGTGCAACCCGGCCCGGACCAGGCAATGATCGCCGGCCGCTGGCGAGCCGAGGCGCGGGCGATCGGCCGCCACCTCAGCCTTCCCGACGCCCTGATCGCCGCGGCCGCGGTCGCCAACGACGCCGCCGTCCTGACCCGCAACGTCCGGGACTTCGCGCTCACCCCCGTCCGCGTCGAGACGTACTAGTCCATACAATCGCGCCGGCGTCCGGGCGCACGATCGCGAAAGGAGCTGCTCAGTCATGGCTCGCAACAAGGTCACCGTCGTCGGCGCCGGCAACGTCGGGGCGACGACCGCCCAGCGGATCGCCGAGGCCGGCCTGGCCGACGTCGTCCTCGTCGACATCATCGAGGGCCTGCCCCAGGGCAAGGCGCTCGACCTGGCCGAGGCGGCCCCGGTCGTCGGTCACGACGCCCGGATCACGGGCACGAGCGACTACGCCGAGACGGCCGGCTCGGACATCGTCGTCGTCACGTCCGGGCTCGCCCGCCAGCCGGGGATGAGCCGCGACGACCTGCTGGCGAAGAACGCCGGGATCGTCCGTTCGGTCGTCGAGCAGGCGGTCAAGCACTCGCCGGACGCGATCCTGATCATCGTCACGAACCCGCTCGACGCGATGTGCCACGTCGCGATGCAGGCCTCGGGCTTCCCGCGCGAGCGCGTACTCGGGATGGCCGGCGTGCTCGACTCGGCCCGCTTCCGGACGTTCATCGCCCAGGAGCTGGGCGTCTCGGTCGAGGACACCCACGCCTTCGTCCTCGGCGGCCACGGCGACACGATGGTCCCGCTGCCGCGCTACTCGACCGTCGCCGGCATCCCGATCACCGAGCTTCTCTCGCCCGAGCGGGTGAGGGCGCTCTGCGAGCGGACCGCGAACGGCGGTGCGGAGGTCGTGGCGCTGCTCAAGACCGGGTCCGCCTTCTACGCCCCGGCCGCGTCCGTGTTCGAGATGGTCGAGTCGATCCTGCTCGATCGCCGGCGGGTCCTGCCCTGCGCCGTCCTCCTTCAGGGCGAGTTCAGGACGCGTGACCTGTTCGTCGGCGTCCCCGCGATCCCCGGCCGGGGCGGACTCGACCGGGTGCTCGAGCCCCCCCTGACGGGCCAGGACACGGCCCCCTTCGCCCGCCCCCCAGGTGCGGCCCGCGAACTCGTCC
>CAYMBB010000296.1:0-3156 GCA_964388515.1 uncultured Anaerolineaceae bacterium | reverse complement strand
CGGCTGGCCGCTGCCGCGTAGCCGGGCGTAAGGGCTTCTCCCCGGAGGGGGCGGCCGCCGGGGCCGCGGGGCTGGAGTCGTGCCGCGGGGGCCGGGTCGTGGTCGCAGTGTGGGCCCGCCCGTACAAGGGCCCGGCCGGGCCGTACGAGGCGGCGCTTCTGCTCGACGACGGGCTCCGCCGGCGTGGCCTGCGAGAGGCGAGCCAGATCGACCTCTTCACCCCCGAGCCGCAGCCGATGCCCGTGGCGGGTCCAGTGATGGGCGCGGCCGTCGTCAGTCTCCTCGAGGCGAGGGGGATCCGCTTTCACCCGAGGAGCCCGATCGAGCGCTTCGAGCCGGCGACGGCCGAGCTGGTGCTGCACGATGGGACGCGGGCCGGGTACGACCTGCTGGCGGCGACGCCACCCCACCGTGCCCCCGCGGCCGTGCGTGACTCCGACCTCGCCGGCGAGGCGGGCTGGATCCCGGTTGAGCGGAACACGCTGCAAACCGCTCACGAGCGCGTCTACGCGGTGGGCGACGTGACGACGATCACGCTGGCCAACGGGAAGCCGCTTCCCAGGGCGGGCGTGTCAAGGGACAGCGGCATCTCCCGGTAGACGGACACCTCAGCTCCCGGCCCGCGGACACGTGATCTCCATGCCGGCGGACGGCGCAAGGGCCGTGGCGCTGCGTCACGTCAGGGGCATCACCCCCTTGCCGGCGGTCGCCTCGGCGAGCCGGTAGCTGGCGCCTTCGGTGAGCACGACGTGGGCATGGTGGAGCAGCCGGTCGACGGTGGCCGTGGCCAGGGTCTTGGGCATGATCGTGTCGAAGCCAGACGGGTGGAGGTTGGACGTGACCGCCACGCTGCGCCGCTCGTAGGCGGCGTCGACGATCCGGTAGAACGCCTCGGCCGCCTCCTGGCCCGCGGGCAGCATCCCGATGTCGTCGACGACGATCAGATCGGCCCGGCAGATCCGGGCGACGGTCCGGCCAGTCGAGCCGTCGACCCGCGAGCGGCCGATGGTCGCGGTCAGCGACTCGAGGCTGAACCAGGCGACCCGGCGCCCGGCGTCGATCGCCGCCGCGGCGAGACCCTCGGCGAAGTGGGTCTTGCCGGTCCCCGACGGTCCCGCGAGCACGAGGTTCTCGGCCCGGCTCAGCCACTCCAGGGTAGCCAGGGCGCGCTGGGTCGGCGCCGGGATGGCCGACTCGGTCTCGCGCCAGGAGGCGAGCGTCTTGCCCGACGGGAACCCGGCCGCCCGGCGGCGCGCCCGCCTCGTCGCCTCGTCGCGCCCGGCGGCCTCTTCGGCGAGCAGCACCCGGAGGACCTCGGCGGGATCCCAGCGCTGGGCCCGGGCGGTGGCGCACACCTCGGGGGCGGCCCGCCGCAGGTAGGGCAGGCGGAGCCTGGCGAGGACGGCCGCCAGCTCCGCGGGCAGGGGCGGCGGGGTGGGCGGGTTCACCGGCCGAACCCCGCCCAGGCGCCGGTCCCGGGCTGGATGCTGAACGCCTCATCCGCCGCGACCGATCCGGTGCGTCCGTCGTCGCGCGCGAGGTGGTCGAGGACCGAGGCGAGATCCCCGTCGGCGAAGCGGCCCGCCGAGGCGGCCGCCGCGAGCGCGGCGTCGACGGCGTCGGGACCCGCGACCGCCGCGAGCTCGACCGCGCGGGCCATCTTGCGCCGGATGCGGACGGTGCCCCGGGCCGCCGCCTCGACGAGCCAGGCCGCCGCACCCGGGCCGATCGCGAGGAAGGCGCGCTCGGCGGGATCGACCGGTCGCGGGCGGGGCGCGTGAACGGATCGGCCGTCGGGGTGGCCGGGATAGTGGGCATCGAGGATGCGCGGCACCCCGGGTGTCGAGCGCCGGTGGCGGGCGACCTCGGCGAGGCCGTCGGGCGTGCGGGCCGTGATCACGACCTCGTCGCCCGCGACGCGCACCCAGACCTCGGCCCCGACGAACCCGCGGGGGACGCTGTAGCGGACCGAGCCGAGACGGACCGTCTGGTCGTCGTACACGGTCCGGGTCTCGCCGAGGGCCGCGGTGTACGGTTCAGGAGGCAGGGGGTGGAGGTGGGCCCGCTCCGTGGCCAGCAGCTCGTCGGGGCGCCGGCCGGTCTCACGGTGGACCCGGGCATTGATGCCCGCGCAGAACGAGCGGCACGTCTCGGCGAGCTCGGCGAACGAGGCGTACCCCGGCCGGAGGTTGGCCTCGGTCGGCACGAGATCGGCCTTGGCCAGCTTGACCGTGCTCTCCGCGCCGCCCTTGCTCTCGGGGTCGAACGGGACGCAGGCGAGGACCTGGCAGCCGTAGTGGCGGCCGGCGGCCACGATCTCGGGATGGCGGACCGCGACGCCCGCGATCCGGTCGATGCTGATCGTGCGCTCGTTGTCGGTGAGCAGGTACGTCGGCGCGCCGCCGATCGCCCGCAGGGTCGCGTCGAGACAGCTGAGCAGGCTCGGCAGGGTCCGATCCCAGGTCGGGATCACGACCCGGAACCGGCTCCAGGCGAGCCAGGCGCAGAACAGGAGCGTGGGCCGGCCGTCGACCTCGGGACCCTTGCCCCAGTCGAACTGGAGCCACATGCCGGGCTCGGTGATCCAGGGCCGGTACGTGCGCCGGCGGCCTGCCCGGTATGCCGCCTTCGCCTCGCGCACCGCCCGCCGCGTCGTCCGCTCGTGGCCCTCGAAGCCCAGCGCCGCCAGGCGCTCGTGCACGACATCGGCCCGGATCCTGCCGCCCGAGCGTTCGACGAGTTCCTCGATCTTGGCCCGGTGCGGGTCGATCAGCATCGGCCGCCGGGCCCAGGCGTGGGGGTCGCAGCCGGCGTCGCGCCGCACGACGTAGCGGGCGACCGTCTTCGGGTCACAGCCCGCGAGGACGCCCGCCGAGTGGGCACAGCGGGTGAGGTCGAATGCCTCGAGGATCTCCATGATCTCCCTGTCAGACTTCTGCACGGCCCCTCCGGTGGGTGACGCCTGGGGTGGGTTGGAACACTCCCAAGGGTCGCCCGCCGGGCGGGTCGATGCGGCGGAGGGATGGCCGCCGACGTGGAGATCTGGTGTCCGTCAGCCGGGAGGTCGGTGTCCGCCTACGGGGAGGTTGGCATGTCCGCGGTCACAAGGTTGTCGCGATGAGCTCGGTCATCCTCGAGAGCGAGGCGGTCTGAGCT
>CAYMBB010000295.1:1526-3170 GCA_964388515.1 uncultured Anaerolineaceae bacterium | reverse complement strand
GCGCTACGCGCCGCGCCTGATGGAGCTCGCCCCCCGCGACATGGTCTCGCGGGCGATCTACCTCGAGGTCCGGGCCGGGCGCGGGATCGGGGGCAAGGACTACGTCTACCTCGATCTGCGCCATCTCGGCCGCAAGGTGATCGAGGAGAAGCTGCCTGACATCACCGACTTCGCCCGCGTCTACCAGGGGGTGGAGCCGGTGACCGAGCCGGTGCCGGTCCAGCCGACCGCCCACTACGCGATGGGCGGCATCCCGACCGACGTCCTCACCAGGGTCGTGCGGGACGAGCACAGGACGGTCGTGCCGGGGCTGTACGCCGCCGGCGAGTGCGCCAGCGTCAGCGTCCACGGGGCGAACCGGCTGGGGACGAACTCGCTCGTCGACCTCCTCGTCTTCGGCCGCCGGGCCGGCCGCCAGATGGCCCTCGACGTCAAGGGCGTCGAGATGCCCGACCTGGCCGCCGATGCCGACGAGCCGGTGCGCGCCGAGCTGGCCGCGATCGCCGGGCGGTCGAGCGGCGAGCGTCCGGCGGAGATCCGGCGCGCCCTGGCCGACGTGATGATGGACAAGGTCGGGGTCTTCCGGGACGCGACCCTCCTCGGTGAGGCCCAGGCGACGGTGCGCGGGCTGCGCGAGCGCTACGCCCGGGTGGCGGTCGAGGACCGGGGCCGGACGTTCAACACGGACCTGCTCGAGGCCCGCGAGCTCGGTTACCTGCTCGACTGCGCTGAGACGACCGTGGCCGCGGCGCTGGCGCGCAAGGAGAGCCGGGGCGCCCACTACCGGGAGGACTACCCCGAGCGCGACGATGTGAATTTCCTGGCTCACAGTCTCGCCTTCCGGACGGAGGGTGGGCCCACGCTTCGCTACAAGCCGGTGACGATCACCCGCTTCGAGCCGAAGCCGAGGACGTACTGAGGTGTCGGGGACCACGATGCAGGTCGAGCTTCGCATCCTCCGCTTCGACCCAGAGCGCGACACGGCAGCGCACTGGGAGGCGTACACCGTCCAGTCGGAGCCGATGGACCGGGTTCTCGATCTCCTCCACAAGGTGAAGTACGAGCAGGACGGGACGCTCACCTTCCGTCGCTCGTGCGCCCACGGCGTGTGCGGG
Source organism: uncultured Anaerolineaceae bacterium (assembly GCA_964388515.1). GTDB lineage: Bacteria > Chloroflexota > Limnocylindria > Limnocylindrales > CSP1-4 > JAKAHU01. The sequence continues at coordinate 2,055 of CAYMBB010000295.1, read as the reverse complement.
TCCGACGCGATGCTGATCAACGGGCGCAACCGGCTCGCCTGCAAGATCCGGGTGGACCAGCTCGGCCGGCGGATCACCGTCGCGCCCCTGCCCGGCCTGCCGGTGGTCAAGGACCTCGTCGTCGACATGGATGGGTTCTTCGCCAAGTACCGGAGCGTCAACCCGTTCCTGGTGACCGAAACCCCGCCGCCGGCCCGTGAGCGGCTCCAGAGCCCTGCCGACCGGGCCCGCTTCGACGATACGACGAAGTGCATCCTGTGCGGGGCGTGCACCTCGTCCTGCCCCTCGTTCTGGGCCCAGCCCGGCTACGTCGGGCCGGCCGCGATCGTCAACGCCCACCGCTTCATCTTCGATTCACGCGATGAGGGGGCAGAGGAGCGGCTCGAGATCCTCGCCGACAAGGACGGGGTCTGGCGGTGCCGGACGATCTTCAACTGCGTCGACGCCTGCCCGCGCGGGATCAACATCACCCGAGCGATCCTCGAGGTCTCCTCGGCGATCGTGGAGCGGCAGGGCTGAGCGACCGGGC
>CAYMBB010000295.1:0-1426 GCA_964388515.1 uncultured Anaerolineaceae bacterium | reverse complement strand
GGCGCGGCCCGCGGCAATCCCGGGCCGGCCTCGGCCGGGGCGGTCCTGATCGATGCCTCGCAGCCGGGCGCCTGGCGACCCGATGCCACGCCGTTCGCCTCGATCTCGGACTACCTCGGGGTCCAGACGAACAACGTCGCCGAGTACACCGGGCTCGTGCGCGCCCTCGCCCTCGCCCGCGAGCTTGGGGCGGAGGAAGTCGATCTGCTCCTCGATTCGATGCTGATCGTCGAGCAGCTCCATGGTCGCTGGCGGGTGAAGGACGCGAAGCTCCAGCCGCTCCACGCCCAGGCCCGCCGTCACCTGGCGACGTTCCGGCGCTGGACGGCGGTCCACGTGCCGCGGGCCGAGAATCGAGCTGCGGACGCCCTTGCCAACGAGGCGATCGACCGGGTCAGGGCGGGCGGGGCCGCGTCGGTCGTCCGGCGCCCGTAGCCGATCGCGGGACTCGGTCGCCGATCCGCTGTCGGTGCCGATCGCGGGACTCGGTCGCCGATCCGCTGGTCGCCCGCCGACCGGGTGCTGGTCGCCCGCCGGGTCCGACCGGCCGGGAGCGTAGAATCGGGTCGTCGGCGAGGCGACCGGATGGCCGCGCCCCGGCCGGGGAGACCTGGCCCGGGGTGAGGAAAGTCCGAGCTCCAGCAGCGCAGGGTAGCGGGTAACGCCCGTCCGCCGTGAGGCGAGGACCAGTGCCACAGAGACGAGTCCGCCGGTCCGGCTTCGGCCGGCTGGCGGGGTGAAACGCGGCAAACTCTACCCGGAGCAAGGCCAAATAGGAGGGCGCAACCCCGGTTCGCCGGGGGGAAGGGCGCGCTGCCCCGGCCCTCGGGTCGGCCGCACGAGCCGTCGGGTGACCGGCGGCCTCAGATGGATGGCCATCGCCGCGAGCGATCGCGGTACAGAACTCGGCTTACAGGTCGCCTCGCCGGCGCCGACCTGGTGCAGCTTCAGTCTTCGTCCGGTCGGAACGTGTGCGCGGCGGTGCAGGCGTTGCACACCGGCAGGGCGGACTCGAGGTCGCCGAGGGGGATCGGCACCCGGCGCTGCGGGAACAGGCACTCCACCTCGTAGATCATCTCCGGCCCGCTGCCGACCTGGATCAGGCGCCGGAACGTGCAGCGCCTGATTCGGTGGGCGGCGAGCTGATACGCGACGCCATCCGGCGGCGCGATCTCGCGGAGGAGCGCCATCTGTGCGATCGTGCCTCGCTGGTGGGCGACCTGGCGTGCCGGTGGCACGTTCGAGTAGCCTACGGCACGGGAGCCTAGCACCGGTGATCGGGCCGGGGCAACACGCGAAAGGTACTGGGGGCCGATCGTCGGCCGGTGGTGGTACGGGAGGACGCGTGGGCGAGGAGGCAGGGACGACCGGATCGGGCGGCCGGGCGGCGGGTGGCGACCGGACCAGGCGGCAGGGACGGACCGGC
>CAYMBB010000294.1:0-3181 GCA_964388515.1 uncultured Anaerolineaceae bacterium | reverse complement strand
CCGCCCCGTCTGCCCGCCCCGCCTGGCCGCGGGCGGTGGCGAGACGCCCGCCTGCCCGCCCCGCTTGGCCGCCCCGTCTGCCCGCCCCGCCTGGCCGCTGGCGGTGGCGAGACGCCCGTCTGCCCGCCCCGTCTGCCCGCCCCGCCTGGCACCGCTTCCCTCGTCAATGTGCGTGGGGAGAGCACTACGCAGAGGCTCGAGCCAGTCAGGTGGGTCGGAGCGCGCCGGATGCGCCGAATCGGGCGCCGGTCGGGCGCCAAAGGCTCGCTATTGCGCCGGGGAGAGCACATTGGCGAGGATCAGCGGCCGATCCCCGTCGTTCCTGGCGGACGCGGCCGACGGCGAGCTGGATAGTGCTCTGGGGCTGAGCAATAGCGAGGATTCCGGAGCAGACACGCATTCCGTAGCAGCGACGCGATGGTCAAGTCCCACCGGCCGATGGGCGGCGTGCACCGAGGCCGGGCGGCGTGCACCGAGGCCGGGCGGCCGGCGTGAGGGCAAGAGCGGCCGGCGCGTGCGCTCAGTGGTTGGCGCGAGCCTCGGGGGTCGCGCGCCGGTGCGTTCGCCGGTACAGCCGGTGCAGCCGGTACATTCGATGGGCCGTCCCCGGTACCACGGGGTGGGCGGAGCAGGGTGGTTCGGGTGCCACGATGGCGCGGTGAACGCACGCACAGATCGACGCCCGCCTGTCGGCCGGTTGCCTCATCCGCCCCGGCGGTCGGGTGCCGTGCCGGGCGCCCTGCCCGGTGCCTGGCCAGGAGTCGTCCCCGCGCGCCTGCCATTCGGCTTCCCGCCGCTCGCCTTCAGCCTGATCGTGCTCGCCGCGTATGGCGCGATCATCGCCGCCTCCGGGGAGAGCCACGCCCGCTACGACCTGGTCAGCGTCCCGATCTTCGTCGCCGCCGCGCTGCTGCCGGCTGCGTCGGCGATCGCGATCGGCGCTGCCGCGGTCGCCCTCGCTGCCTGGCCGGTGGTCGCCGACCCAACCACGTTCTCGATCACCCACGCCGCCGAGGTCGCGGTGATCGTCGGCGCAGCGCTCGCCCTGCGCACCGCGCTCGCCCGGCGGACGCTGATCGAACGCTCCCGCGCCGAGCACGACGCCCGGAGCGTCGAGCGGATGCGCACCGTCCTCGACATCGCCCAGCGGTTGACCCGGACCTTCGATCGGACGGAGATCTTCCGGACGATCGTGACCGAGCTGAACCACGCCCTGCGCGCCGACGTGACCACGATCCGGGTCCTCCGCGGCGACGAGCTCCTCGTCGTCGCCTGGGCCGGCATCCCCGACGAGCTAGCGGCGAGACTGCCGGTCTTCCGGCGTGACGATGCCTGGTTCGAGGAGATCGTTCGGAGCGGCCAGCCGTGGGCACGCGACAGCGCCGGGCTCGGGCGCCCGGGCGAGGACGGCCACGACTGCTACGGGAGCGTCATCGAGGTCGGAGCCGACATCACCGTGCCGCTCGTCCACCACGGGACGGTGATCGGCGCGCTCTCGGCGGTCTCATTCGCCCCCCGCCACTGGACGGCCGAGGACAGCGACTTCATGGCCGCCGTCGCGACCCATGCCTCGATCGCGATCCACAACGCCGAGCTGTTCGAGAGGACCGAGGCCCGGGCGGCCCAGTTGGCCGTCCTCCAGGCGGCCTCGGCCCGGATGAACCGCGAGAACACGGTCGAATCGGTCGGCCGGGCGATCGTCGAGGAGACGCACCGGATCCTCGACTATCACAACGCCCGGGTCTACCTGATCGAGCCGCCCGACGACGTCGTCCCGATCGCCTTCGAAGGGACGCTCGAGGGGCTCGAAACGGTCGACTTCGAGGTCCTGCGCACGAAGCTCGGTCGCGGGTTCACGGGCTGGGTCGCGGAGCACGGTCAGCCGCTCCTGGTGCGGGACGCCTCGGCCGACCCGCGTGGCGCCACGATCCCGGGGACCGACGACGTGGACGAGTCGCTGCTCGTCGTCCCGATCCGCTACGACGAGCAGGTGATCGGGGTGATCACCCTCTCCAAGCTCGGCCTCGACCAGTTCGACGAGGAGGACCTCCGGCTCCTGGCGATCCTGGCCGACCAGGCCGCGACGGCGCTCGAATCGGCCCGCCAGCTGGCTCACAGCCGGCGGCTCGCGGCCGACCTCCGCCGGCTCCTGGACATGAGTGCCGAGCTCGCCCACAGCCTCGATCCCCGTCAGGTTGCGGATCTGATCGCGAAGCACATGGCGACCGCCGTCAGAGTCGACGACTGCACGATCAGCTACTGGGACCGGCCCGGCGACCGGCTCCTCACGTGGGGCCACTACCCGCCCGAGCGGCGCGGCATCGTCGAGCCCGAGTACCCGCTCGCCGGGCTCCCTGAGACGCAGCGGGTCCTCGCCGACCAGGTGGTGGTCCGGATTCAAGCGGACGATCCGGCGGCGGACGCCGCCGAGGTGGCGATCCTCCGCCGGGAGGGCAGCCGGACGCTGGTCATGCTGCCGCTCGTCGCGAAGGGCCAGTCGATCGGGATCGTGGAGCTGATGGCCAACTCGACCCTCGCGCTCGATGCGGCGCAGCTCGAGCTCGTCCAGACGATGGCCAACGAGGCGGCGATGGCGCTCGAGAACGCCCGGCTCTACCAGGAGGCCCGCCAGCTCGCCGACCGCGACCAGCTGACCGGCTTCTACAACCACCGCTACCTCCACGAGCGGCTGGGCGAGGAGACGATCCGGGCCCGCCGCTCGCGCTCGCCGCTGAGCGTGCTGATGATCGACCTCGACGACTTCAAGCTCGTCAACGACACGTTCGGACACCTGTTCGGCGACCGGGTCCTGGCCTGGGTGGCGGAGCTGATCCGGTCCACGCTCCGGGGTTCGGACATCGCGGCCCGCTACGGGGGCGACGAGTTCGCGGTCATCCTGCCCGACACCGACGGCGAGGCCGCCCGGCACGCCGCCGAGCGGATCCTCGAGGTCTGCCGCGAGCGCCCGTTCCGGGGCGAAGAGCGGGGGCCGCTGCCGATCGGGCTCTCGATCGGGGTTGCGACGTTCCCGCGCGACGGCCGGACCGGGCACGAGCTGATCGCGGCCGCCGACCGGGCGCTCTACCGGGTCAAGGCCGCCGGCGGGCACGGGGCGGACGTCGTGCCCGGGGCGGACGTCGTGCCCGGGGCGGACGTCGTGCCCGGGGCGGACGTCGTGCCC
>CAYMBB010000293.1:0-3201 GCA_964388515.1 uncultured Anaerolineaceae bacterium | reverse complement strand
TTAATGGTACGTGGACCACAGATTCTGCAGCAGGTTGGGGGTCCGGAAGCGTCAGAGGTGTATAAGGAGCGGCGGCTCCAGGGCGCTACCGTGGCGCAGGCCGGCCGGCCGCGCCGGCCGCGGCCCCGCTGCCGCGCCGGGCCCGGCCGCCGCGCCGGCCACAGCCGCCGGGCCGACCGGTGGCCAGGGTCCGCCGGGGCGGGTCGGGGCGGGATGCGCTACCCTCCCGCTATGCCCTTCAGCCCGGACCTCCTCGACCTCCTCGAGCGAACGGAGGAAGTCGAGATCGAGACCCACACATCGGGCGGTGCGACCCATCGGACCATCATCTGGATCGTCGTCGACGACGGCGTCCCGTTCGTCCGTTCCGTGCGCGGCCCAGCCGGGCGCTGGTATCGCGAGGCGCTCGTCCAGCCGTCGGTGACGATCCACGCCGCCGGGCAGGCGATCGCCGCCCGCGCCGTCCCGGCCGTCGCCCCGGACCCGATCGCCCGCTGCTCGGCGGCTCTCCGGCGCAAGTACGCCGGCGATCCGTCGCTCGACCTGATGCTCCGGCCGGAGGTCCTGTCGACCACCCTGCGCCTGGAGCCTGCCTGACAGAACGCGTCGCCGGCCGGCGGCGTCCCCGGAGCCCTGCCATGTATTTCGACGAGTTCAAGCACCAGCTGCCGGACATCGACCCGGCCGAGACCCAGGAATGGCTCGACTCCTTCGACCAGGTCCTCGAGACCGAGGGCGAGAACCGGGCCCGCTTCCTGATGTTCAAGCTCCTCAAGCGCGCCCGTCAGCTCCACGTCGGGCTGCCGCCCCTGACCCAGACGCGCTACATCAACACGATCAGCCCGGAGCAGGAGCCGTTCTTCCCGGGCGACGAGGAGCTCGAGCGGCGGATCCGGCGCCTGATCCGCTGGAACGCGGTGGCGATGGTCCTCCGGGCGAACAGCCGCTTCCCCGGCATCGGCGGCCATCTCTCGACCTACGCCAGCTCGGCCAGCCTGTACGAGGTCGGGTTCAACCACTTCTTCCGGGGCAAGGACGCCGAAGGGGGCGGTGACCTGATCTTCTACCAGGGCCACGCCGCGCCCGGGATCTACGCCCGGGCGTTCCTCGAGGGCCGGTTCACGGCGGAGCAGCTCGATCACTTCCGGCGCGAGGTCGTCCCGGGGCAGGGCCTGAGCTCCTACCCGCACCCGCGCCTGATGCCCGACTTCTGGGAGTTCCCGACCGTCTCGATGGGTCTCGGGCCGATCAGCGCGATCTACCAGGCCCGCTTCAACCGCTACCTCCACAACCGGGGCCTGAAGGACACCTCCCGCCAGCGCGTGTGGGCCTTCCTGGGCGACGGCGAGATGGACGAACCGGAGGCGACCGCCGCGCTCTCGCTGGCCGCCCGGGAGGGCCTCGACAACCTGACCTTCGTCGTCAACTGCAACCTCCAGCGCCTCGACGGCCCGGTGCGCGGCAACGGCAAGATCATCCAGGAGCTCGAGGGGCTCTTCCGGGGCGCCGGCTGGAACGTGATCAAGGTGATCTGGGGCCGCGAGTGGGACGAGCTCCTGGCCCGGGACGTCGACGGCGTCCTGGTCGAGAAGATGAACAACACCCTCGACGGTGAGTTCCAGAAGTTCTCGGTCGCGGGCGGGGCGTACATCCGCGAGCACTTCTTCGGCCCCGACCCGCGCCTGCGCCGGCTCGTCGAGCACCTCTCGGACGACGACCTGGCTCGTCTCCGCCGGGGCGGCCACGACTACCGCAAGCTCTATGCCGCGTACAAGGCGGCGACCGAGTACACCGGGGCCCCGACCGTCATCCTGGCCAAGACGATCAAGGGCTGGACGCTCGGGCCGCTGGCCGAGGGCCGGAACATCACCCACCAGCTCAAGAAGCTCTCCGAGGCCGAGCTGCGCGTCTTCCGCGACCGCCTCCAGCTGCCGATCCCGGACGAGCAGCTCAAGGACGCCCCGTACTACCACCCGGGTCCGGGCTCGCTCGAGGTCGAGTACCTCCTCGAGCGCCGGCGCGCCCTGGGCGGGCCGCTGCCGCGACGGGTCGTGCGGGCCGCGCCGCTGCCGCCGCCCGAGCCGTCGGTGGATGCCGAGTTCGCCGCCGGGAGCGAGATCCCGGTCAGCACCACGATGGCCTTCGCGCGCCTGCTGCGCAACCTGGTCCGCGAGCCGGTGCTCGGCCGGCAGGTCGTGCCGATCATCCCCGACGAGGCCCGGACGTTCGGCATGGACCCGCTCTTCAAGGAGGTCGGCATCTACTCGCCGCTCGGCCAGCGCTACGAGCCGGTCGACTCGGACCTCGTCCTCTCGTACCGCGAGGCGACCGACGGCCAGGTCCTCGAGGAGGGGATCACCGAGGCCGGCTCGATGGCCTCCTTCCAGGCTGCCGGGACCGCCTACGCCTCGCACGGCGTGGCCACGATCCCGTTCTACATCTTCTACTCGATGTTCGGCTTCCAGCGGACCGGCGACCAGGCCTGGGCCTTCGCCGACGCCCGCGGCCGGGGCTTCATGATGGGCGCCACGGCCGGGCGGACGACGCTCGCCGGCGAGGGGCTCCAGCACGACGACGGCCACTCGCACCTGCTCGCCTCGGTCGTGCCGAACATCCGCGCCTACGACCCGGCGTACGCCTACGAGCTGGCGGCGATCGTCCGCCACGGAATCGAGCGGATGTTCGGCGTCGGCGAGGACGTCTACTACTACGTCACCTTGTACAACGAGAACTACCCGATGCCGCCCCGGCCCGAGGGCGTGGAGGAGGGGATCATCCGCGGGCTCTACCGGTTCCGCGCGGCGCCCGACGCCGGGTCGCGTGCCCCGCGCGCCCGGCTCGTGGGCAGCGGCGCGATCCTCCAGCAGGTCGTCGCGGCCCAGGCCCTCCTCGCCGAGCGGTTCGGGGTCGCGGCCGAGGTCTACAGCGCACCCTCGTTCCAGCAGCTCCGCCGTGAGGCGATCGAGGTCGAGCGCTGGAACCGGCTCCACCCGGCCGAGACACCGCGCCTGCCGTACGTCAGCCAGGTCCTCGGCCCGGACGGCGGCCCGATCGTGGCCGCGACCGACTGGCTCCGAGCCGTCCCGGACATGGTCTCGCGTTGGCTGCCGGCGGAGTACACCTCGCTCGGAACCGACGGGTTCGGCCGGAGCGACACCCGCGAGGCGCTGCGGGCTTTCTTCGAGATCGATTCACCCCACA
>CAYMBB010000292.1:0-3205 GCA_964388515.1 uncultured Anaerolineaceae bacterium | reverse complement strand
CGGTAGGGCCAGGGAGCGCTACGACCCGGGGACGGCGCTGAGCGTCGGCGACGTCGAGAACGATTTCGCGGACCCGGCCGGGGCGCTCTCGGTCGCCGGCGGCGAGACGATCATCCCGTACGTCAACGCCCAGGTGCGCGCGGCGCGGGCGGCCGGGGCGCTCGTCGCCTACACCCAGGACTGGCATCCCGCCCATACCCCGCACTTCGCCCAGGACGGCGGCATCTGGCCGGTCCACTGCGTCATCGACACCTGGGGCGCGGCGCTCCACCCGGCCCTCGAGGTCGCCGGTCCGATCGTGCGCAAGGGGTCGAACGGCGAGGACGGCTACTCGGGCTTCACGATGCGCGACCCGGTCTCGGGGACGACCGTGCCGACCGAGCTCGAGCCGATCCTGCGGGCGCGGGGGATCCGCCGGGTCGTCGTGTGCGGCCTGGCGACCGACTACTGCGTCGCGGCCACCGCCCTCGACGCGGCCAGCCTCGGCTTCGAGACGAGCGTCCTGCGGGCGGGGATCCGGGCCGTCGACCTCCAGCCCGGCGACGGCGAGCGGGCGCTCGAGCGGATGGCGGCGGCCGGGGTGATGATCGTCGAAGATCAGGAGGGCGACGTGGAGGGCGGGGCCGGACCGGCCGGGACGCCGGCCGCGCGGTGACGACGGGCGACGTGGAGGCCGGCCTGGAGATCCACCTCGTCGACGCGACGTACGAGCTGTTCCGGGCCCACTTCGCGCCCCGTCCGCCGGTCCGCGGCCGCGACGGGGCCGTGCTCAGCGGCGTGGCCGGGCTCGTCGAGACACTCCTTGCCCTCCTGCGCGACGAGGGCGCGACGCACGTCGGGTGCGCCACCGACCGGGTGATCCGCTCGTTCCGCAACGGGCTCTACCCCGGTTACAAGACCGAGGCCGGCGTCCCGCCCGAGCTGCTCGCCCAGTTCCCGATCGCGGAGCGCGCGATCGAGGCGCTCGGCCTGATCCTCTGGCCGATGGTCGAGCTCGAGGCGGACGACGCCCTCGCCACCGCCGCCGACCGCCTGGCCGGCGACCCGACGGTCGAGCGAATCCTCATCTGCTCGCCGGACAAGGATCTCGCCCAGTGCGTCCGCGGCAGGCGGGTCGTCCTGCGCGATCGGCGCCGCAACCTCACCTACGACGACGACGCCGTCCGCGCCAAGTGGGGGGTGGCCCCGGCCTCGATCCCGGACCTGCTCGCGCTCGTCGGCGACGCCGCCGACGGCTACCCGGGCCTGCCCGGCTGGGGCGCACGGTCGGCGGCGGTCGTCCTCGCCCGCTACGGCTCGCTCGAGGCGATCCCGCCCCGGGCGAGCGACTGGGAGGTGCCGGTGCGCAACGCCGCCGGCCTCGCCGCGGTCCTGCGCGACCGGCTCGACGAGGCGCTCCTCTACCGCGAGCTGGCCCGGCTCCGGACCGATGCGCCGCTGCTCGTCGACGGCGATCCGGAGACGCTCCGCTGGGCGGGTGTGCCGCGCGACCGATGGCTGTCCTTCTGCGAGCAGACCGGCCTGACCCGGCTGGCCGGGCGGCCGCACCGCTGGCGACCGGACTGAGCGACGCTGCTCCCGCGCCTCGAGCGCGCGCACGGCGCCCGACCGCCGAGCGCAGCACGGCGGGGGCTACCGGGTGGGTCCGCGGCCCCCGAGCAGGCCGAGCAGCCGGCCGTGGATCCGGGCCGGGGCGGCGACGACACCGAGGCCCGCCGTCCGGGCGGCGATGTCGAACCAGGCGCCGCCGTCCGGGTTCGTGACCAGCGCGCCGGCCCGCTCGGCGATCAGGCCCGCGGCCGCCACGTCCCAGGTGGAGAGGCCGCCGACCTGGATCATCGCGTCGAACCGGCCGTTGCCGACGTAGGCCAGGGCGAGAGCCGAGGAGCCCATCGAGCGCGAGACCCGGACCGCCCGGTGCACCGCCCGCGCGGTCGAGGCGGCGCCGCGGCCGGCGACGGCGAGCGACACGACACAGTCGGACAGCTCGCTCTTCGAGCTCGCCTGGATCCGCCGTCCGTCGAGCGTGGCCGGGCCGTGGGCCGAGGCGGCGAACGTCTCGTGGCGGGTCGGATCGTGGACGACCCCCACGCTCGGCCGGCCGTCGACGACGAGGGCGACCGAGACGCAGAAGAACGGGATCCCGTTCGCGTAGTTGACGGTGCCGTCGAGCGGGTCGAGGACCCAGGTCCGGCCCCGGCCGCCGGCGACCGGGCCGGTCAGGCGGCCCGTGTGCTCGCCCGACTCCTCGGCCAGGATCCCGTCGTCGGGGTGGCGGGCCCGGATCGCCCGGATCAGGAGCTCCTCGCTCAGGTGGTCGGCCTCGGTGACGACGTCCCGGGCGCCCTTGTGGCGGATCCGCTCGAGCCGCTCGTAGCGCTCCATGACCACCCGGCCGGCCTCGGCGGCAAGGGCGACAGCGAAGGCGAGGTCGTCCGCCTCGGCGGCTCTCACTGCTGACCGCACTCGACGGCCAGCGGGCGGACGGTGGAACCGAGGATCGCGGTCTCCTTCGAGAACGAGACAGTCCGGCCGGGCTCGATCTGCGGGCTGACCAGGTAGACGGACTGGGGGCTGCCGTTCGCCTGGGGATCGTAGACCCGGCAGGTCGTCGAGCCGCTGCTCGCGCCCTCGTTCGTGACCGAGATCGTGATCGCCAGCCCGGGCGGCGCGGCGACGACGTTCGCGATCGAGCCGCTGAAGGGGCCGATGCCCGACAGGGCGAACCGGCCCAGGAGCGCCAGGCCGACGACCGAGACGACGATCGCGAGGAAGACCGTGCCATGGGCCTGCGAACTCGCCGGCTGCGGGAGGCCGAGCGGGTTGCAGCGCTCGCAGAGGGCGATGTCGAGGGGCACCGGGGCGCCGCAGCGGACGCAGCCGTGGGTCTGGGCGGCCGGCTCGGCCGGCGGGGTCGGGGTCTCCATGGGCGTTCGAATGGTGCCACGAAACGGCGCGCCGGGCCGTGACGCGGCCCGCGGGCCTCGCACCAGGGGCGATCGCCGCCGGCGGCCCTCGCCACCGCGGGTGTCGCCCTCACCAGCGGCCGGCGGCCCGTGCTCCGGCCAGCGGCCGGCGTTGGCGTTACCAGCGGCCGGCGGCCTCCACGAGCGCGTCGACGTCCCCGGTCGTCCGGGCCGTCACGATCACCCCGTCGGCGCCCCGCGCCCGTCACGACTCGAACGCGGTCCGCGGCTCCCTGGCC
>CAYMBB010000291.1:0-3210 GCA_964388515.1 uncultured Anaerolineaceae bacterium | reverse complement strand
TCAGCGCCCGGAAGGCCGGTTCGACCGGCGGCACGAACCCGACCCTGCGCGCCTGGCTGCGCGACTTCGACCCGGGGACCGGGACGTACGTCGAGCTGGGCAACGCGAGCCTCGCGATCACGACCGATTCGAGGTCACCGTTCGCCCTCTACACGTTCTCGATCCCGGTCTCGGCGACGGTGGCGGCCGGCCACCGGATCGAGCTGAAGCTCGTCGCCCTCGGCGGCGGGCGCAACGTGAACATCGCCTACGACACGACGGCGTACCCGGCGACGCTGACGATCCCCTGACCGCGGGTTCTCCCGTACCGGGCGGCCCCATGGGCTCGCCTGCCGGCTGCTGATCGACGGCTCGCCGTCCGCCCGTCGACGGCTCGCCGTCCGCCCCGTGAACGCTCGTCGGCTAGACTCGCAGGCACCATGGTCCCCGCTCGTTCGTCCGTCCGCCGGTCGCGCACCGCCGCCGACCTGCTCGTCGAGTGCCTCGAGGCCGAAGAGTGCGAGTACGTCTTCTCGGTGCCCGGCGAGGAGACGATGGACGTCCTCGACGCCCTCTCCCGGAGCGACCGGATCCGCCACGTCACGACCCGCCACGAGCAGGGGGCGGCGTTCATGGCCGACGTCCACGGCCGCCTCACAGGACGCTCGGCGGTCGCGCTGGCGACCCTCGGTCCGGGCGCGACGAACCTGGTCACCGGCGTCGCGGACGCGTACCTCGACCACGCTCCGATGGTCGCGCTCACCGGCCAGACCGGCTCGGACAAGCTTCACAAGGAGGCCCACCAGCTCGTCGACATCGTTCGGATGCTCGAACCGGTGACCAAGTGGAACCGGCGCATTGAGCGGGTCGAGACGATCCCGGAGGTGGTCCGCAAGGCGTTCCGGGTTGCGGCCCTCGAGAAGCCGGGCCCCACCCACGTCGAGCTGCCCGAGGACCTCGCCGCGATGGCGGTCGAGCCGCTCCAGGTCCGGCCCCTGGCGCCCCGGCAGGCCTATCTCCCCGAGCCGACCGACGAGGCGATCGCCCATGCCGCCCGCCTGATCGCCGGGTCGCAGCGACCGCTCGTCCTGGCTGGCAACGGCGTCCTGCGCCGGCGCGCCTCGGCCGAGCTGCGGGCGTTCGCGCGTGGACTCCACGTCCCGGTTGCGGTCACGTTCATGGGCAAGGGTGCGATCGACGACCGGAGCCACCTCTCGCTCATGGCGGTCGGGCTCCAGGCCCGCGACCACGTCCTGTCGGGGTTCGACCGGGCCGACCTCGTCGTCGCGGTCGGCTATGACCTGGTCGAGTACGCGCCGTCGCGCTGGAACCCGGATGGTTCGAAGCGGATCGTCCACATCGACACCCAGCCGGCCGAGGTCGACGCGAACTACCGGCCCGAGGTGGAGCTGATTGGCGACATCGACGGCGCGCTCCGCCGGCTCCTGGCGGCCCTCCTGCCGCAGGGGATCGGCGGGCGGTCGGCGGCGGAACGACACGCGGCGAAGGAGATCCTCGTCCATGCCGACCTGCGTACGCAGCTCCTGGCCGAGCTCGGGGCGTTCGAGTCCGACGACTCATGGCCGATCAAGCCCCAGCGCGCGATCGTCGATCTCCGGCGCGCACTCGGAGCGCGCGACATCGTGGTCAGCGACGTCGGCGCCCACAAGATCTGGGTCGCCCGGCTCTACCAGACCTACGAGCCGAACACCGTGATCATCTCGAACGGGTTCGCGGCGATGGGGATCTCGCTGCCGGGCGCGATCGCGGCCAAGCTCGTCCATCCGGAGCGGCGGGTGGTGGCGCTGTGCGGCGATGGCGGGTTCCTGATGAACTCGCAGGAGCTCGAGACGGCGAAACGGATCGGGGCGAACGTGACGGTCGTCGTCTGGCGGGACGACGGCTACGGCCTGATCGACTGGAAGCAGCGCAACGAGTTCGGTCAGCCGTTCGGGGTCGAGTTCGGCAACCCGGACTTCGTCGCCTATGCCGAGTCGTTCGGGATCGCCGGCTTCCGGCCGTCATCGGCGGCGGACCTCCACCCGACGCTGCTGCGCGCCCTCGCAGTCGACGGGCCGTCGCTGGTCGAGGTCCCGATCGACTACCGCGAGAACCTGCGCCTGACCGAGCGCCTCGGGGCGCTCTCCTCAGCCGGCTAGGGGCGGCGGAAGCGCCGCGCAGGCGACCGTCCGGTCGAGCCCGGTCGCCGTCGCACGGCCGGGCCGGCGCGCGTCTCACCGAGGCCCATGATGCCCGCGATCCGTCCCGTTTTCGGTTCCGCCCACCGGCGCCGGCGCGGTGCGCTCGCGAGCGCGTTCCTCGGGCTTCTCGTGGCGGCCGGCCCGGCCCTCGGCGTCGAGCCGGCGTCGGGGGTCGCGCCATCGATCAGGGTCGAGCCGGGGCCCGCCCGGGTCGTCCACCACGGACCCCGCAGCCGGCCCGTCGTGGCCCTGACCTTCGACGACTGCCGTGACCGCGAGGCCGTCCTCGCCCTCGTCCGGGCGCTCCGCCGGGAGGGCGTCCCGGCGACGTTCTTCCCGTATGGCTACGCGGTCCGTCGTGCCCCGGACCTGTGGCGGGAGATCGCGGCGGCCGGGTTCCCGATCGGCAACCACACCCTCTCCCACCCGGATCTGGTGCCCCTCGCCGAAGGCGGCGTGCGCTACGAGTTCCGGGCCTGGCGACGGATCGTCGAACCGATCGTCGGGACGGCGGCGATCCCGTATGCGCGCCCGCCGTACGGCGCATTCAACCTCACGACGGCGCGGGCAGCGGCCCGCGAGGGGTACCCGACCCTCGTTCTGTGGGACATCGACACGCGCGACTGGACCCGGCCGTCGGCCGCGGTGATCGCCGCACGGGCGGGGCGGGGCAGGAACGGCTCGATCATCCTGATGCACTGCGGGCCGCGCCAGACGGTCGATGCCCTGCCAACGATCATCGCCGGCTACCGCGGGCGCGGGTTCGGGTTCGTGACGATCCCCGAGCTGCTCGAGGGCACGGGTCCGCGGCTCGGCGAGGGTCGGGTGCAGCCGGCGGACGGGCGGCGGCTCGACCCGCGGGGGCGCCCGATCGCGCTCTGAGGCGCGCGTCGGGCCGAGCCCCCGTCAGGGGATCGGGCTGGCCGACGGCCCGACCGGGGCGGTGACGACGGTCCCGGTCGCGAACGCCAGGAGGACGAGGAACGACACGCGGCGAAGGAGATCCTCGTCCATGCCGCCCTGCGTACGC